>NZ_JAOQJW010000013.1:0-108416 GCF_025567265.1 Dorea amylophila
CACATTCACCAGAACCACTTTATACTGTTTTCTTCAAGTCGTGACTGGCTGCGGATGTTAAGAAATGAAATACCCGGAACTATAACCTGGTGTAGTCCACTACGGTACACAATCTTGTCAAAAGCCTTGAAAATCCGCTAATGACAGCTGATTACTGTAACCTTCCGCTGTCACAACCGTTACGCAATTGCCATTTAATTGGTAAGGCATTCGACACCCACGGAATAAAAAGTAGAAAGCCGTTCCAGTGAATGTGAAGAAGGTGTTGGAAATAGTTAAGCGTCAAAATTATGCGTTGGGTTTTCGAAATTTGCCTGTTTGAGCCGAATGGCGAGTTGCAAATTCGGAAGCCCGTTTTTAGCATAATTTTGACGCTTTAGTATTTCCCACCGACGGAACCTGAACAGGAACGGCTTCCTACTTTTTATGCAGGTCCGGGTAGTCATGCCTTCTAAATTAAATCCCAACTAAATTTAAATAGCCCGGGTATACTCCTTCAACCACTCACGTTCCTCATCACTAAGATGCGGAGCAACAATCTCAAAAACTTTCTTATGATACTCATTTAACTGCTCGCGCTCCTGATCGGTTAACATTTCAGGAATGATTGCATCCAGATCGATCGGTACGTATGTGATAGGTTCAAAGTACAGGAACTGTCCATATTCATTCTTAGGACCTTTTCTTACCAGAAGTTCGTTCTCTGTACGGACTCCGTGGCTGCCTTCGATATAGATACCAGGTTCGTCTGTGATGACAAGTCCGTCCATCAGAGGAGCCTGCTCTTTTTCACGGATTGCGCAGCGGAATCCGCAGGAAGCTTCGTGGATGTTCATCAGATATCCGACATCATGTCCGGTACCGTGGTTAAAGTTGATGCCACGTCTCCATGCCGGCATTCTGGCCAGAACATCCAGGTTGTATCCGGTAGTTCCTTCAAGGAACACGGCATGTGCAAGATTGAAGTTACACTGTAATACAGTTGTGAAATCTTCTTTCATCTGCTGTGTGAGTTCACCAAATGCAAAAGTACGGCTGATATCGGTAGAACCTTCTAAGTATCCTCCGCCTGTATCGGTCAGGAATAATCCGTTCTGTGTCAGAGGAACATCTGTCTCCGGAGTCGGTTCATAGTGAACGATCGCAGCATGCTCGCCGGAAGCGCAGATTGGTTCAAAGCTCTGCCATAAGTAACCTTCCTGTTCTTTACGCAATGTTTCCAGTTTGGCAGCAGCACTGAGCTCTGTGATCTCGATCTTGCCGATATTTGTCTTCAGCCAGTACATCCATTTTGTCATGGCTACGGCATCTTTTTTATGAGCGTTGATGATGTTTCTGATCTCGACATCATTTTTCTTTGCCTTCATTGCAATCGTCGGGTTCACCTGCTGAACAACCTTTGTGCCGCCAGGAATGTTGTTGAACAATGCATAGTTCAGACGGTTCGGGTCTACCAGAACAGTAGATGCGGTGTCTAAGTTCTTGATGTCCTCATAGATTGCATTATACGGATGGATGGTGATGTTGTTCTTTGCAAGATCAGCTTTCATATCGTCATTTAATTTGCGTTCATCGATGTAAAGCTTCATTTCGTCCATTGTGATGACTGCATAAGAAAGTAATAATGGGAAGAAATCTACATCATCTCCACGTAAATTCGTGATCCAGCATACATCGTCAAGTGCAGCGATAACATGTACATCGGCACCTGCCTTTTTCATAGCCTCACGGACACGTGCAAGTTTGCTCTCTGTACTTTCACCTGTGTATTCTTCGCCGAGTGCGAAAGCCGGCTTTTCAGAAAGCGCAGGACGGTCTGTCCATACTTCTCCGACAAGATCTTCGGAATAGTTGATCTTGGCATCTTTAGAAGCAACGGCTTCTTCCAGTGCAGCTCCCTCTTCGATGGCAACGACACGTCCGTCGAATCCGAGTGTACCACCTTCCGGTAATGCAGAAGCAATAAATTCTTCTACTGTAGGAACGCCAGGCTCGCCCATCTTATAGAGCTTTACGCCTGTTCCAGCTAACTGCTGGTCAGCCTGAAGAAAATATCTTCCGTCAGTCCAGAGGCCTGCTTCATCCTTTGTGAAGACAGCAGTTCCGGCAGAACCTGTAAATCCTGTGATATATTCTCTTACTTTAAAATGATCGCCGACATATTCACTCTGATGAAAATCATCGGTTGGAACCATGTAGACGTCATATCCTCGTTCTTCCATTAATGCGCGAAGAGCGGAGATTCGTTCTGGTATATTCATAACAAAAACCTCCTTATAATGAATTGAATAACCTACAAGAATGAATTTTAGCACAATTAATTGAAAATGAACAGAAAGAATTATATAATAAATCAAGATGTAAAGGAGAAATTAAAATTGATAAAAATAATTCTGATAATTATGGCGGTTTTCATTTTATACTGTATGATAGAAACGGCAAGAGAACTGCGGGATTTCCGTCTGACGAAGTACCGGATTTGTTCGCCGAAGTTAAATGGAATCAGGGAGACAAAGAAGATTGTATTTCTGAGTGATCTGCACAACCGGATGTACGGAAAAGAAAATGAACGCTTACTGGAAAGCATCAAAAACCAACATCCGGATCTGATCCTGATCGGAGGGGATATGTTGGTCAGAAAGGATGGCAATTCATATGACAGGACGGTACGCTTCCTGGAAAAACTTCCGGCAATCTGCCCGGTCTACTGTGCGAATGGTAATCATGAACAGAAGCTGAAAGAACTGCCGGATAAGTATGAACAGTCTTATGAAGGATATAAGAAGGCACTGACAGCATGCGGAATCTATATGCTTGAAAATGCTTCGGAGACGGTAAGATTGGATGAAGCACCTGTAAGAATCTCAGGGCTGGAGATTCCGCTTGGGGCATATGCAAGATTGGGGAAGAAAGACCTTCCGTTAAAAGAAATCACAGACCGTATCGGAGAGCACGGCGAGGAATATCAGATCCTGCTTGCACATCATCCCGGATATATACAGGAATATCTGGAATACGGAGCAGACCTAATCCTGAGCGGACATTATCACGGGGGTGTGATGCAGCTTCCGGGGATTGGCGGGGTGATTTCACCGGATTTTACACTATTTCCAAAATATTCCGGAGGAATATACAGGGAAGGAACACAGACGGTGGTCGTAAGCCGCGGACTGGGAACACATTCTGTGCCGGTAAGATTGTGGAACTGGCCGGAACTGATCGTTCTTGAACTGTCCGGCACTTCGGAAGAAATGTAAATGAGAGAAGGTAAATAAAAGATAAAGACTTGAGTAATTTCCAGATGTCCTGTATAATAATTAAGTTATGACAATGGAGGATGTGTATGGGAATTCCGGTAAAATTACAGGTGTTTGAAGGTCCGTTAGACCTGCTGTTACATTTGATTGAAAAAAATAAAATAGATATCTACGATATTCCGATCGTTGAGATCACGAACCAGTATATGGAATACATCAAAGCCATGCAGAAAGAAGACCTGAATATCATGAGCGAATTTCTTGTGATGGCAGCGACGCTTCTGGATATCAAATGCAGGATGCTTCTTCCCAAAGAAGTGAACGAAGAGGGAGAAGAAGAGGATCCGAGACAGGAACTGGTAGAACAATTGCTGGAATACAAGATGTATAAATTCATGTCCTATGAGTTGAAAGACCGGGAGATGGACGGTGATCGGATCATGTATAAGACGGCGTCGATCCCGGATGAAGTGAAAGGATATGTTCCGCCGGTAGATCTGGATAAACTGCTGGGCGATCTGACGCTGGTGCAGCTCAACCGCATTTTCAAAGAGGTGATGAAACGGCAGGAAAGTAAGGTCGACCCGGTACGAAGTAAATTCGGCAAGATCGAGAAGGAAGAAGTAACACTTCCGGACAAGCTTGATTATGTGACGGAATATGCGAGATCTCACAGGAAATTCGGATTCCGTGCACTGTTAAAAAAGCAAAGTTCCAAGGTGCAGGTAGTCGTTACATTTCTTGCAATCCTGCAGTTGATGAAAGAAGGCGTGATTTTTATCGAACAGGATCAGCCGTTTGATGAGATTATGATCACATCGAAAGTGGAAGAAGTATAGGGAAGAGAACATGGCAAAGTTAAAAATAAAACAGATGGAAGGAATCATTGAAGCGATTCTTTTTACAATGGGGGATTCTGTAGAGGTCGGGAAGATTGCCCGGGCATTGGAACAGGATGAAGCAACGACCCGTAAGGTGATACATAAGCTGATGGATAAATATGCGGCCGAAGACAGAGGAATCCGCATTATAGAACTGGACGGTGCGTATCAGATGTGTACAAAGACAGAGATGTATGAATATCTGATCCGTGTGGCATCCCAGCCGAAAAAACACGTTCTTACCGATGTCCTTTTGGAGACATTGTCGATCATTGCATATAAGCAGCCGGTCACAAAGCTTGAGATCGAAAAGATCCGCGGGGTGAAATCAGACCATGCGGTGAATAAATTAGTGGAATATAATCTGGTGTGCGAAAGAGGACGTCTGGACGCTCCGGGAAAACCGATCCTTTTCGGAACAACGGAAGAATTCCTGCGCCGGTTCAGTATTCATTCGCTGGATGATCTGCCAAGTCCGAATCCGGAACAGGTAGAGTCGTTCAAGGAAGAAGCAGAAGAAGAAGTACAGTTAAAATTAGATATATAGAAGATGTGGCAGGAAATAACATGGAAAATCATTTCACGCGGCAGACAGCCGGTGGAGTGATTTTTTTGTTTTTTCGGGCATATATTTTCTTGACGGAATATACCCGGAGTGGAGAAATATGAAAAGACGGCCGCATAAAATCGTATCGGTGGTATTGCTGGTGGTATTGATTGCCGGCATGGGCATGGCATGCCGTATACAGAGTCTGGAATCAAGGAATAAAAGGTGGGCAGAGAATACGGAGACTGCCGGAAAGATTCTGACCGAATCGGGGAAAAAAGAGGCACAGAAGCAGACGGATGGAACGGAGAACGATGCTGCTGCACAGAATGCGAAGCGGGTGTTCGGGGATGAACCGGCAGAACTTTATGCCAGATCGGCGGTGCTGATGGATGCGGACAGCGGCCGGGTATTGTTCGGGAAGGATGCAGATGCGGTCCGTCCGATGGCAAGTACAACGAAGATCATGACGTGTATCCTTGCGTTGGAATACTTGCGGGAACATCCGGATCAGACGATAGAAGTATCGGATCAGGCTGCGTCCCAGCCGAAGGTACATCTTGGGATGCAGAAAGGGGAAGTGTTCTACATCAAAGACCTGTTGTATTCCCTGATGCTGGAATCGCATAATGACAGCGCTGTGGCTGTGGCAGAGGGCATTGCCGGAAGTGTAGAAGAATTTGCAAAAGAAATGAATGCAAAAGCTGCAGAGATCGGCTGCAAGAACACCCACTTCATTACGCCGAACGGACTGGATGCGGAAGATGAAGGCGGCGTACATTCTACAACGGCGGAAGACCTGGCGAAGATCATGCGGTACTGTATTATGACATCCGGGGAAAAGGAGACATTTCTTGAAGTGACCCGGACGAAGGAATATCAGTTTCAGGATGCTGACAGGAAGCGTACATTTTCGTGTCATAATCATAATGCATTTCTGGATATGATGGACGGGGCACTGAGCGGCAAGACGGGATTTACGGCAGAGGCGGGATATTGTTATGTGGGAAGCTTAAGACGGGATGAGCGTACCTTTATCGTGGCACTTCTGGCATGCGGATGGCCGGATAATAAAGGATATAAATGGAAAGATACCAGGAGGTTGATGGAGTATGGACTGGAACATTATCACTACCGGGAAGTGTACAGTAATACGGCACCGGATAAATTACTGGTAGTGGATGCATTTGATCCGGAAATTCCGTATCAGACCTCAGAAAAGATCTCGTTGAGAGTGAAGAACAGCGAGGAATCAAAAAAAATCCTGCTGCGGGAGGAAGAAGAGATCCGCATGGAAATAAAGACGGTAAAATGCAAAAAAGCACCGGTAAAAAAAGGAGAAAAAGCAGGAACCGTTTCATATTATCTTGCTGATGAAAAAATTGCAGAAAATGTGGTTGTAACGGAGCGTGCGGTTGAAAAAAGAACTTTGGAAAAATGCATGAAAATAGTAACAGCGAAATTCTTGACGCTGGAAAGCCTTGTGTGGTATGTTAAATATGTCTGAATCACAGATGGTTGTATTCTTTTACATTTCTGTAGAGTATTCCAGAATATACAAGAGAAAAATGGCGAGGGGAAAATTAAATATTGACATTCGGGATGAAGTATAATACTATATTAACCAGAAGACGAACACTCGTTCGATGAACGAAAAAGGAGAATTAACATGGCAAATGAAGATAAAAAGCGCGCATTGGATGCGGCGATCGCAAAATTAGAGAAAGATTTCGGTAAAGGAACAGTTATGCGTCTGGGAGATCCGTCAGCACAGGTAGCAGTAGAGACCATTCCTACCGGTTCATTAAGTCTGGATCTTGCACTGGGACTTGGCGGAGTACCGAAGGGACGTATTGTTGAGATCTATGGACCGGAGTCCAGCGGTAAGACGACGGTTGCATTACATATGATCGCAGAAGTACAGAAGAGAGGCGGTATTGCAGGATTTATCGATGCAGAGCATGCGCTGGATCCTGTTTATGCGAAGAATATCGGAGTAGATATTGATGAACTTTATATTTCACAGCCGGACAGTGGAGATCAGGCGTTGGAGATCACAGAGACAATGGTAAGATCAGGAGCAATGGATATTATCGTAGTCGATTCTGTTGCTGCACTTGTTCCGAAGCAGGAGATCGAAGGAGATATGGGAGACAGCCATGTCGGACTGCAGGCAAGACTGATGTCCCAGGCACTTCGTAAGCTGACACCGGTAATCAGCAAGTCTAACTGTGTAGTTATCTTTATCAATCAGCTGCGTGAGAAGGTGGGTGTAATGTTCGGTAATCCGGAGACTACAACCGGTGGACGTGCGCTGAAGTTCTATTCGTCTGTACGTATGGATGTCAGAAGAATTGAGACACTGAAGCAGAGCGGTGAGATGGTTGGTAACAGAACCCGTGTGAAGATCGTGAAGAATAAGATTGCACCTCCGTTTAAAGAGGCAGAATTCGATATTATGTTCGGTAAGGGAATTTCCAAAGAAGGAGATATCCTGGATCTTGCAGTGAAATGTGATCTGGTAAGCAAGAGCGGCGCATGGTTCGCATACAATGGTGACAAGATCGGTCAGGGAAGAGAGAATGCGAAGACATATCTTTCCGAACATCCGGAGATCATGGAAGAGCTGGAGCAGAACATCCGTGCACACTATCATATTGGAGCGGAAGGTGACATGGAAGAGACCGAAGAAGCTGCAGCAGAAGGAATCACAAAAGGGGAAGAATAATATATGATGACGGTTACGAAGATAGAACCGCTGTCAAAGACAAGATATAAAGTGTATTTAGACGGACAGTTTGCCTTTACTCTCTATAAGGGCGAACTGTCCCGTTATCATATAGCGGAAGAATCTGTGATCGAAGATGACATCTATGACAGCCTCCGTCTGATCGTTATCAAGAGGGCGAAGCTGCGGGCAATGCATCTGCTTTCTGATATGGGAAGAACAGAATCACAGCTTAGGACCAAGTTAAAACAGGGCGGCTATGCGGAAGATGCAGTGGAGGCGGCAATCCGGTATGTGAAGTCCTTCGGCTACATTAATGATATGGAATATGCAAGGAGCTTTATTGACAGCAGGAAAGATCGGAAAAGTAAAAAAGAACTTTATGCGGCACTTTTGCAAAAAGGGGTTCCGGCAGAAATTGTAGAACAGGTATTTGAAGAAGCGGACTACGGGGAGAAAGATTCCAGACAGGCGATCGAGGCACTGATGCGGAAGAGAAGTTATAATCCGGAAACAGCCGATGTGAAGGAAAAACAGAAAATGATGGGTTATCTGATGCGTAAAGGATTCAGTTATCAGGATGTCCGCAATGTGTTACAAGTTTGTGAGTGAAAGCTTGACATATTTGTGTAAAAAGTATAAAATTGTTTTGTTGTAATAATCGTACAATGAAAATTTAATAAGGAGGTGCTCCTGTGCCGATAGGAACAATGATTGTTGTAGCAATCGTACTTATCGTTGTGGCTGTTGCGGCCGCTGTGCTCAGTCATTTTTTGACAGTCTCCAACCTGAAGAACAATGCAGAATCCAAAATCGGAAATGCAGAGGCAAAGGCCAGAGAGATCATTGATGATGCAGTAAAGACGGCGGAGACCAAGAAGAAGGAGTCTCTTTTGGAGATCAAGGAAGAGTCTATCAGAAATAAGAACGAACTTGAAAAAGAGACGAAGGAACGCAGATCGGAATTGCAGCGTTACGAGAAGCGTGTACTTTCCAAAGAGGAAGCTCTTGATAAAAAATCAGAGGCCATTGAAAGACGAGAAGCAGGATTTACAGCGAAAGAAGAAGAACTGAAGCAGCGCGAAGCGAAAGTGGAAGAGCTGAGTCAGCAACGTGTACAGGAACTAGAAAGAATCTCAGGACTTACCTCCGAACAGGCAAAAGAATATTTGTTAAAAACTGTTGAAGAAGATGTAAAACATGACACTGCAAAGATGATCAAGGAATTAGAAGCGCAGGCAAAGGAAGAGGCAGACAAGAAGGCAAAAGAATATGTTGTTACTGCTATCCAGAGATGTGCGGCAGATCATGTTGCGGAAACTACAATTTCGGTTGTACAGCTTCCAAGTGATGAAATGAAAGGAAGAATTATCGGACGTGAAGGACGTAATATCCGTACTTTAGAAACGCTGACGGGTGTAGAACTCATTATTGATGATACGCCGGAAGCAGTGGTTCTTTCCGGATTTGATCCGATAAGAAGAGAAGTTGCAAGAATCGCGCTGGAGAAGCTGATTGTTGACGGACGTATTCATCCGGCAAGAATTGAGGAGATGGTTGAAAAAGCGCAGAAAGAAGTTGACACGATGATTCGTGAAGAGGGTGAATCAGCCGCACTGGAAGTTGGAGTGCATGGAATTCATCCGGAACTGCTCAAACTTCTCGGACGTATGAAGTTCAGAACAAGTTACGGACAGAATGCTTTAAAGCATTCCGTTGAAGTGGCTCAGTTGTCAGGACTTCTTGCAGGAGAGATCGGATTAGATGTCAGACTTGCAAAACGTGCAGGACTTCTTCATGACATCGGTAAATCGATCGATCATGACGTAGAAGGCTCTCATATTCAGATTGGTGTGGATCTTTGTAGAAAATACAAAGAATCTGCTACTGTGATCAATGCAGTAGAAGCACATCACGGAGATGTAGAACCGGAAACTCTGATTGCGTGTGTGGTACAGGCTGCAGACACGATTTCGGCAGCAAGGCCGGGCGCAAGAAGAGAAACATTAGAAACATACACAAACAGGTTAAAACAATTAGAAGATATCACCAACCAGTTCAAGGGTGTTGATAAATCTTTTGCAATTCAAGCAGGTAGAGAGATTCGTGTTATGGTAGTTCCAGAACAAGTATCTGATGCAGATATGGTATTGCTGGCTAGAGATATTGCGAAACAGATTGAATTTGAATTAGAATATCCAGGACAGATTAAAGTCAATGTAATCCGTGAGTCACGTGTTACAGACTATGCCAAGTAGAAGATAAATGAATGACAAAAACCGGTTGATCTATGTGTCAGCCGGTTTTTTGTTATCAAAACAAATAGCAGAATCGGGAGGAAAAGATATGAGTGAAGACGTAAAGCGTATGGAAAGAGAACTGGCATACCAGGGGACTGTTTTGAAAGTATATAAAGACCATATGAAGTTTTCCGATGGAAATACGGAAGACTGGGATTTTATCCATCATGACGGAGCTGCAGCAGTTATTCCGGTTATGGATGATGGTAAGATACTGATGGTAAAACAGTATCGGAATGCGTTGGAAAGAGATACATTGGAGATCCCGGCGGGCAAGCTGGATGATCCGGATGAAGAAGGGATTGTATGTGCATCTCGGGAACTGAAGGAAGAGACCGGGTACAGTTCCGATGATCTGGAATGGCTCCTTACAATCCGTACAACGGTTGCGTTCTGTGATGAAAGAATTGAAGTCTTTGTTGCAAGGAATCTGATTCCGGGGGAACAGCATCTGGATGAAGATGAATTTGTAGATGTGAAAGCTTACAAACTGGAAGAACTCAAGAAGATGATCTTTGAAGGAAAGATTCAGGATTCCAAGACGATGGCAGCAATCCTTGCATATGAGTCGAAGTATCTGCATGGACAGAATGCATAGAACAGATAAACTGCGATAAAAGCATATCCACGGGAATAGCACATATAATGAAGTATCCGGACGAAAAAAAGGAGAATGCTGTGTGAGGATACAAGGCGAACAAAAATATGTGCTTTTGGCAGGAATGACAGGTTTTCTGCTGGGGATATGCAGTGCAAATCTCTGGATGAAACAGTATGTGCTGGATATCGGAATACTGAACCAGTATTTTCTGGAACAATATAACCGGGCAGACATCGTATATGAAGCGTATTTGTGGTATCTGGTAAAAAGCAGAGGAACTCCGTTTGTGCTGCTTTTGGCTGCAGCAGGAACGCGCTACAGGAAAACGGCAGTTATGCTGACAGTGGTATGGCTTGGATTCTGTTTTGGTATGGTAATCTGTATGGCAATCATAAAATTAGGAAGCAAAGGGATCGTACTCATCGTTACCGCACTCGCACCACAGGGAATCTTTTATGCAATGGCAGGGATCGTGTTATTCCGCTATATGCTGGAATATCCAATGGTGAGATGGGATGCGGGAAGAAGTATCCGGCTTGGCCTGTTCCTGATGCTGGGGATCATTACAGAGTGTTATGTAAATCCGGTACTTACAGGCTTGTTTTTGAAGACACTGTAAATATACAAAAATGTAGAATAAAAGAACCGATACATGGAAAAATATGTTTTATATCATGTATCGGTTCTTTTTTATGCGGAAAATCAGTTAATATTTGCCGGCGTATACAGATAACCGGAGAATGCAGCAAAGAAACAGGAATATCTGGCTGATCAGCAGACCGTTCAGATATCCGCTGATTCCGGCGGCGGGGATGAAAAGAAAGACACCGGTGATCCGTATGCAGAGGCTGAAAAGGTTGAACAGAAAAGAACAGGTGGTCTTTCCCAGCCCGTTGATCATGCTGAGAAGTACAGTGTTCGTATACAGAAACGGACAGATCCATGCGAGTGTCAGA
Source organism: Dorea amylophila (assembly GCF_025567265.1). NCBI lineage: Bacteria > Bacillati > Bacillota > Clostridia > Lachnospirales > Lachnospiraceae > Dorea > Dorea amylophila. The sequence goes on from NZ_JAOQJW010000013.1 coordinate 11,271, forward strand.
ATAAAATTTCCGGCAAGCGGACTTTTGAACAGAAAAATTCCAATCCATTTCCCGAGTATCAGAAGAACACCACAACAAAAACATCCAAGCAAAATGCAGGAACAGGTGATTTTTAAAATTAAGGAACGAAGTTGCTGCCGGTCTTTCATTTCCTGAAGCCCGGCTACCGTCGGCAGAAGCATGGAAGAAACGGCATTGGTAACTGCGGATGGAAATAAAATACACGGAAGTGCCATCCCGGTAAGAACACCATAGGTCTGCAGGGATTGTGCAGCCGGCATTCCGTAATATTGGAGGCAGACAGGGATAGAGACAGCTTCCACACTTTGCAGGATATTTAAGAATACGCGGCTTGCGGTAAGTGGAAGAGCGTGTTCCAGAAGTCTCTGTAAATGCCGGCGGAATGCAGCAGGGGGAAGGAAAACACTTCTGCTTTTTTCTGAAATCGGCTTCCAGGACTGCCGGATGGAGTGCAGGCTGTAAAAAGAAGCGGCAATCTCTCCGAATGTGAGGCCGGCTACAGCGAATGCGATCGAGATGTTCTGCCCCTGTCTGGAACAGTACATACAGATGACAATGACGGACAAAATGCGGAATGCCTGCTCCAGAAGCTGGGATACAGCCGGAATCTTTGTCTGTTTCAGTCCCAGCGAGTATCCACAGATGCAGCTGTGAATGGATGCAAATGGAAATGTGTAAGATAATAAGAACAAAAGACTGCTGCATCTGGAATCGCGGAGAAAAGTCAGCGCAATGGTATCTGCATTCTGCCGGATGAAAAGAGAGATCATACAGGAAATGAAAAAAGTAAAGATCAGACTCGCTTTTAACAATTCCCGTGCTTTCTGCATTCTGCCGGCCGCTGCTTCCCTGGCAACGCATCGGGACAGGGCGAGTTCCATTCCTGCACAGGATAGAGAGATACCAAGTGCATAGACAGGAAAGACAAGCTGATACAGCCCTACATTTTCTTCCCCGAAGGTATGACTTAGAAACATGCGGTAGAAAAATCCCATAAACCGGGTGGACAGACTCGTGAATGTGAGAACTGCGGTTCCGCGTATAAGTGCTTGCTTTCTGGACATGAAAGACTCCTTTTTTATGACAGGATTGTATCTTTATAAGTTATTCCGGAATAGTGCTTGACAGAACCAAAAAGCAGTGATATTCTACAGAAGTAAAAATCCTAGTAAAATACTGGGGATTAAAAGAGGTGATAAGATGAAACTTTCCACGAAAGGGAAATATGGACTGCGTGCCATGATAGATCTTGCCAGATACAGTGAGAAAGAACCGGTGTCAATCGGCAGTGTGGCCGCAAGACAGGGAATTTCAGAACGATATCTGGAACAGCTTGTAGCACTTCTGAAAAAGGCGGGGCTGGTGAAAAGCATTCGTGGAGCCTCTGGCGGTTATGTATTGGAGAAAAAACCATCGGAAATCTCTGTCGGAGATATCTTAAGGGCACTGGAGGGAAGTCTGGAGCCGGTTAAGTGTGCGGCCTTTGATACCACAACAGGAGAAGGGTGCATGGCGTCAGACGGATGCGTGACAAAGTACGTATGGCAGAAGATTAATGACAGTATCAATGACACAGTGAACCAGATCATGCTGGATGAACTGATCAGAGAGAGCAAAAGCATCAATCCGGATGGCGAATGTGAGAATCCAAAATGCAGTCAGTAAGAAAGAAATCTGATAAAAGAAATATTACAGAATATACAAAAAATGGAGGAGATAAAATGAGTAAATTATTATATCTTGACAATGCGGCAACAACAAAGACAGCACCGGAAGTTGTAGAAGCGATGCTTCCGTATTTTACAGAAAAATTCGGAAATCCATCCAGTGTTTACAGTTTTGCGGCTGCAAATAAAGAAGTAATCAACCAGCAGAGAGATGCAATTGCTGAAATGATCGGTGCAAAGACGAATGAGATATATTTCACAGGCGGCGGATCCGAATCTGATAACTGGGCATTGAAATGTACAGCGGAAGCTTATGCCAACAAAGGAAATCACATTATCACAACAAAGATTGAGCACCACGCAATTCTTCATACAGCTGAATATCTTGAAAAAAGAGGATTCGAGATCACATATCTGGATGTAGATGAAGATGGTAAAGTAAAATTGGATGATTTAAAAGCGGCAATCCGTCCGACAACCATCCTGATCTCTGTTATGTTTGCAAATAATGAGATTGGTACGATTCAGCCGATCAAAGAGATCGGAGAAATCGCTCATGAGCATGGAATCCTGTTCCATACAGATGCGGTACAGGCTTTCGGACAGCTTCCAATTAATGTAGATGAATGTCATATTGATATGTTAAGTGCCAGCGGACACAAGTTTAACGGACCGAAGGGAATCGGAATCATGTACATCCGTACAGGAGTAAAAATCCGTTCATTTATTCATGGCGGAGCACAGGAGAGAAAACGCCGTGCAGGTACAGAGAATGTTCCGGGAATCGTAGGAATCGGAACTGCAGCAAAACGTGCAGCAGCGAATATGGAAGAAAGAACAGCGAAAGAAAGAGAAGTCAGAGATTATCTGATCGACAGAGTTCTGAATGAAATCCCATACTGCCGTCTGAACGGACACAGAACAGACCGCCTTCCGAACAATGCCAACTTCAGCTTCCAGTTTGTAGAAGGAGAATCGCTTCTGATCAAACTTGATATGAAAGGAATCTGTGCATCCAGCGGATCTGCATGTACATCCGGATCACTGGATCCGTCCCATGTATTGCTTGCGATTGGTCTGCCGCATGAAATTGCACACGGATCTCTGCGTCTGACGTTGAACGAAGAGATTGAGAAAGAAGACATTGATTATGTTGTAGACAATCTGAAAGAAATTGTTGCACATTTAAGAGAAATGTCTCCTCTGTATGAAGACTTTATCAAAAAACAGAAATAACAGAGACAGGAATAAAAATTCAGATAAAAGATATAAAAGGAGTAATTGAGATATGTATTCAGAAAAAGTAATGGATCATTTTGAACATCCAAGAAATGTAGGAGAAATTGAAAATGCCAGTGGCGTTGGAACCGTAGGAAATGCAAAATGTGGAGATATCATGAGAATTTACCTTGATATCGACGACAATCAGATCATCCGTGACGTAAAATTTAAAACGTTCGGATGTGGCGCAGCTGTTGCAACCAGCAGTATGGCAACAGAGATGGTAAAAGGAAAGACGATCCAGGAAGCAATGGAAGTTACAAATAAAGCAGTTATGGAAGCGCTTGACGGACTTCCGCCGGTAAAAGTACACTGCTCACTGCTTGCGGAGGAAGCAATCCACGCAGCTTTATGGGACTACGCAGAGAAGCATGATATTAAGATTGAAGGACTCGAGAAACCGAAGTCTGATATTCACGAAGGTGAAGAGGCAGAAGAGGAAGAATACTAAGCCGGAGAACTTTATATGGAAAAGAAAAAAGTTGTAGTCGGGATGTCCGGAGGGGTTGACTCCTCCGTGGCAGCCTGGCTTTTAAAAAATCAGGGATATGACGTAATAGGAGTTACGATGCAGATCTGGCAGGATGAAGAAGAAGCCGCGATGGAAGAACATGGCGGCTGTTGTGGTCTGAGCGCGGTGGATGATGCAAGAAGAGTGGCTGCAGCACTTGAAATCCCGTATTATGTCATGAATTTTAAGAAAGAATTTAAAGAAAATGTGATCGATTATTTTATCGATGACTATCTGCATGGCAGAACGCCGAACCCGTGTATCGCCTGTAACCGATATGTGAAATGGGAATCATTGTTAAAGCGAAGCCTTGATATTGGTGCGGAGTATATAGCAACGGGACATTATGCTAGGGTAGAGAAGCTGTCGAATGGAAGATATGCAATCCGTAATTCTGCGACTGCGGCAAAAGATCAGACATATGCACTTTATAACCTTACACAGGATCAGCTTTCGAAGACACTGATGCCGGTTGGAGAATATACAAAAGATCAGATCCGCGCAATGGCAGATGAAATAGGCCTTCTTGTTGCACATAAGCCGGACAGTCAGGATATATGCTTTGTGTCAGATGGAGATTATGCGTCTTATATCGAAGAAAATTCAGATGCAAAGATTACGCCGGGCAATTTCGTGCTTTCGGATGGAACGGTTGTCGGAAAACATAAAGGAATCATTCATTATACGGTGGGACAGAGAAAAGGTCTGGGACTGTCTCTCGGACATCCGGTGTTCGTATTGGAGATCCGCCCGGAAACCAATGAAGTTGTAGTGGGATCAAATGAGGAATCTATGTCCCGTTATGTGCGCGCAGATCAGGTGAATTTCATGACAGTAGAAGATCTGACAGAGCCGAAAAGAGTGTGGGCGAAGATTCGTTATAATCACAGAGGTGCATGGTGTACCGTTGAAAAGACGGGAGAAGATGAGATCCTCTGTACATTTGAAGAGCCGCAGAGAGCGATCACACCGGGACAGGCTGTTGTATTATATGACGGAGAATACGTACTTGGCGGCGGAACGATCATTGCGGATAAGTAGGAAACATAAAGAATATTGATAAAATACAAAATAAAGAGGAATAAGTTATGATACAGGCGGATATGCATATGCACACATGGTTTTCAACGGATTCCGAAGCCTGTCCATGCGATATGGCGGATGAGGCAGTCAGAAAAGGGTTGAAAACCATTTGCTTTACGGATCATTTTGACAAGGATGATCTGGAATGGGGAGAAGAAGGTATCTTTGATGTGGATGCTTATTTTGTGGAAATGCAGAAACTTCAGGAAGAATATGCAGGAAAACTGAATATCAGGATTGGAATAGAACTGGGACTTAGGACATATCTGAAAGATTATTATGAAGAACTGACGAAGAAATATCCGTTTGATTTCGTGATTGGATCGGTTCACAATGTTCCGTATAAGAAAGATGTGGAAGGGAACATATTATATACTGATCCTGCGGCAGAAAAGCTTTTTACAGACCGTACTGACAAAGAGGCGTACCGTCTGATGATGGAGACAACGCTGGAAAATGTGAGAACTTCGGATTGCTTTCAGACACTTGGTCATCTGGATTATGTTGTAAGATATGGAAAATCAAGGGAAAAAGAATATTCGTATACAGATTATGAGGATATTATAGACGAGATTTTGAAACTATTGATTGAGAAGGAAAAGGGTCTGGAAGTGAATTCGGCCGGATTGAAGTATGGCCTTCCGTTCGCACATCCACATCCGGATGTATTGAAGCGTTATCGTGAGCTTGGCGGTGAGATCATTACGATTGGAGCCGATGCACATAAACCGGAGCATATTGCGTATGATTTTGCAAAGGCAGAAGAAATTTTGAAGTCCTGCGGCTTTAAATATTATACAGAATTTTTTGAACAAAAGCCTGTTTTTAAGCAACTTATATAAAAATAGGAAAACCTCTTGAAATTTTGTATCAGATAAAGTACAATTATTAGCAGTTGAGAGGTCTTGATAGAGCTTCTAAAGGGCTTGAGAAAGATTTCACAATGTAGACTGCATAAGTAGTTAATAAACAAACTTTAGGAGGAATTAATCATGGCAGTAAAAGTAGCGATTAATGGATTTGGACGTATTGGACGTCTTGCATTCAGACAGATGTTCGGAGCAGAAGGATATGAAGTTGTAGCAATCAACGACTTAACATCTCCTAAGATGCTTGCACACCTGTTAAAATATGATTCTTCACAGGGAAAATACGCTTTAGCTGATACTGTAAAAGCAACAGATGATTCTATCATCGTTGATGGAAAAGAAATCAAAATCTATGCTAAAGCTAACGCTGAAGAACTTCCTTGGGGAGAGATCGGTGTAGACGTAGTTCTGGAGTGTACAGGATTCTATACATCTAAAGAAAAAGCATCTGCTCATATCAAAGCAGGAGCAAGAAAAGTTGTTATTTCCGCACCAGCTGGAAACGACCTGCCAACTATCGTATATAACGTAAACCACGAAACACTGAAACCAGAAGATACAGTAATTTCTGCAGCTTCTTGTACAACAAACTGCCTGGCTCCAATGGCAAAAGCTCTTAACGATCTTGCACCAATCGAGTCTGGTATCATGTGCACAATTCACGCTTACACAGGAGATCAGATGACTCTTGACGGACCACAGAGAAAAGGTGACCTCAGAAGATCTCGTGCAGCTGCAGTTAACATCGTACCTAACAGCACAGGTGCTGCAAAAGCAATCGGACTTGTTATCCCAGAACTGAACGGAAAGTTAATCGGATCTGCTCAGCGTGTACCAACACCTACAGGATCTACAACAATCCTTACAGCAGTTGTAAAAGGACATGTAACAGTTGATGAAATCAACGCAGCTATGAAAGCAGCTTCTACAGAGTCCTTCGGATACAACACAGATGAAATCGTATCTAGCGATATCGTTGGAATGAGATATGGTTCATTATTCGATGCTACTCAGACAATGGTACTTCCACTGGAAAACGGAACTACAGAAGTTCAGGTTGTTTCTTGGTATGACAATGAGAACTCATACACTAGCCAGATGGTAAGAACAATCAAATACTTCTCTGAATTAGCATAATTTAGAGCATGAATTAAGACTCACAAAGGGTCCGGTCTTATTGGGCCGGACCCTTTTTGCAGTTATAAAATATATAACCAGGAGGCAGTACTATGCTTAATAAAAAATCTGTAGATGACATTAACGTAAAAGGGAAAAAAGTACTTGTAAGATGTGACTTCAACGTTCCACTTATCGATGGAAAGATTACAGACGAGAATCGTCTTGTTGCAGCACTTCCTACAATCAAAAAATTAATCGCTGATGGCGGAAAGGTTATCCTTTGCTCTCATCTTGGAAAGCCAAAGGGACAGCCGGTTCCAGAATTATCTCTTGCTCCTGTAGCAGTTCGCCTTTCAGAACTCCTTGGACAGGAAGTAAAATTTGCAGCTGATCCGGAAGTTGTTGGACCAAATGCGAAAGCAGCAGTAGCTGAGATGAAAGATGGAGATGTTATCCTCCTTGAAAACACACGTTACAGAGCAGAAGAGACAAAGAATGAAGATGCATTCAGTAAAGATCTCGCTTCTCTTTGCGACGTATTTGTTAACGATGCATTCGGAACAGCACACCGTGCACACTGCTCTAACGTAGGAGTTACAAAATACGTAGATACAGCAGTTGTTGGATACCTTATGCAGAAAGAAATTGATTTCCTTGGAAATGCAGTCAACAATCCGGAAAGACCATTCGTAGCAATCCTTGGCGGAGCAAAAGTTTCAAGCAAGATTTCTGTAATTGAGAACCTTCTTGAAAAAGTAGATACTCTGATCATCGGTGGAGGAATGGCATATACATTCGCAAAAGCACAGGGCGGAACAGTCGGAAAATCCCTTCTGGAAGAAGATTACTGCCAGTATGCACTTGATATGATCGAAAAAGCAAAAGCCAAAGGTGTAAAACTTCTTCTTCCTGTAGATAACGTTATCGGAGATGATTTCTCTAATGATGCAAATACTCAGGTAGTAAAAGCTGGAGAGATCCCGGAAGGATGGGAGGGACTCGACATCGGACCAGAGACAGCTAAGATCTTCAGCGATGCAGTAAAAGATGCTAAGACAGTTGTATGGAACGGACCAATGGGATGTTTCGAGATGCCTAAATTTGCAAAAGGAACAGAAACAGTTGCAAAAGCACTTGCAGACACAGACGCTGTAACAATCATCGGCGGAGGAGATTCTGCAGCAGCAGTTAACCAGCTGGGATATGGAGATAAGATGACACACATTTCAACAGGTGGTGGAGCTTCTCTTGAATTCCTTGAAGGAAAAGAACTCCCGGGTGTAGCAGCAGCTAATGATAAATAGAATAAGGAGATTTGGAAAGATGGCAAGAAAGAAAATCGTAGCCGGAAACTGGAAAATGAACAAAACTCCAAGTGAAGCAGTAGCTTTAGTTGAAGAATTAAAACCATTAGTAGCGAATGAAGATGTAGACGTAGTATTCTGCGTACCTGCAATCGACATTATCCCTGTAGCAGAGGCTGTAAAGGGAACCAATATCCAGGTTGGTGCTGAGAATATGTATTTTGAAGAAAGCGGAGCATATACAGGAGAAATCTCTCCGGCTATGCTTACAGATGCAGGAGTAAAATACGTTGTTCTTGGACACTCTGAAAGAAGAGAATACTTTGCAGAGACAAACGAGACAGTAAATAAGAAAATGCTGAAAGCTTTCGAGCATGGTATTACACCAATCATGTGCTGCGGAGAGACTCTGGAGCAGAGAGAACAGGGTGTAACAATGGACTTCATCCGTCAGCAGGTGAAAGTTGGATTCCAGAATGTAACAGCTGATCAGGCTAAGACAGCAGTGATCGCTTACGAGCCAATCTGGGCTATCGGAACAGGTAAGACAGCTACTACAGAGCAGGCTGAAGAAGTTTGCGCTGGTATTCGTGCATGCATCGCTGAAGTATATGATGAAGCTACAGCAGAAGCTATCCGTATCCAGTACGGCGGATCTGTAAACGCTGGAAATGCAGCAGAGTTATTCGCTCAGGCTGATATCGACGGCGGACTTGTAGGTGGAGCATCTCTGAAAGCTGATTTCGGAAAGATCGTAAACTACAAATAAGATTTAGAAAATCAGCCGCAGGAGGCTTTCGTTTGACTGCTTCCTGCGGTTTTATGCTGTAAAAGTGATATTTAAGACGAAAGGTGATATTAAAAATGAGTAAGAAACCAACAGTACTTATGATCTTAGATGGTTATGGACTGAATGAAAAGACAGAAGGTAATGCAATTGCTATGGCAAAAACACCTGTTATGGATAAACTGATGTCAGAATATCCATGTGTAAAAGGAAATGCCAGCGGACTTGCAGTAGGACTTCCGGACGGACAGATGGGTAACTCAGAAGTTGGTCATATGAATATGGGTGCCGGACGTATCATTTATCAGGAACTGACAAAGATCACAAAGGCAATTGAAGATGGTGTATTCTTTGAGAATAAAGCACTTCTGGCTGCATGTGAGAATGCCAAGAAGAATGATTCTGCACTGCACCTGATGGGGCTGGTATCTGACGGTGGTGTTCACAGCCACATCGGACATATTTTCGGCCTTCTGGAACTGGCTAAGAGACAGGGACTTGAGAAAGTATACGTACACTGCTTCCTTGACGGTCGTGATACACCACCGGCTTCAGGAAAAGAGTATGTAGAGCAGTTAGAAGCTAAGATGAAAGAAATCGGCGTAGGAGAGGTTGCGAGCGTTTCCGGACGTTATTATGCAATGGATCGTGATAACCGCTGGGATCGTGTAGAAAAGGCTTACAAGGCACTTTCAGCAGGCGAAGGCGAGACAGCCGCTTCTGCAACAGAAGGAATCCAGGCTTCTTATGACGCAGATGTAACGGATGAGTTCGTAGTACCATTTGTAGTAACAAAGGACGGCGCACCGGTTGCAACGATCAAAGAAAATGATTCCGTAGTATTCTTCAACTTCCGCCCGGACAGAGCAAGAGAGCTCACAAGAACATTCTGTGACGACAGCTTTGACGGATTTGACAGAGGAGACAGAATCAAGACAACATTTGTATGCTTTACAGAATACGATGCTACAATCGAAAATAAACAGGTCGCATTTGTGAAAGAAGAAATCACTAATACATTTGGTGAGTTCCTTGCAAAGAACGGCAAGAAACAGGCACGTATCGCTGAGACAGAGAAGTATGCTCACGTAACATTCTTCTTCAATGGCGGTGTAGAGGAACCGAATGAAGGGGAAGACAGAATCCTTGTAAAATCTCCAAAGGTTGCTACTTATGATTTGAAGCCAGAGATGAGTGCATATGAAGTATGTGATAAGCTCGTTGCAGCAATCAAGTCTGATAAGTATGATGTTATCGTAATTAACTTTGCCAACCCTGACATGGTAGGTCATACTGGTGTGATCGAAGCTGCTGTAAAAGCCATTGAAGCAGTTGACGAGTGTGTAGGAAAGGCTTACGAAGCATTAAAAGAAGCTGACGGACAGATGTTCATCTGTGCAGATCACGGTAATGCGGAGTACATGATCGATGAAGAGACAAAAGAGCCATTTACAGCACATACAACCAATCCTGTACCATTCATCCTTGTAAACGCAGATCCTGCATACAAGTTGAAAGAAGACGGATGCCTGGCTGATATTGCTCCTACACTGATCGAACTGATGGGTATGGAACAGCCGGCTGAGATGACTGGAACATCACTGCTTGTGAAATAATACAAACATATTCAACGTATGTTATATGCTATAATGAACAGATTGTGGAAAATGCAAAAGCGTATTTTCTACAATCTGTTCTGTATTTATCAGTATAATTATAAAAGGAACATCATGAGGAGAACGACATGAAGATTGTTATTGTAGAAGATGATCCGGGTATCCGAAAGGAATTAAAACAGCTCCTGGAAAATGCTTTTTATGAAGCAGAGATAATCGAAGAATTTAAAGATACGGCAGAGCAGATATGCAGCATGATACCGGCACCGGATCTGGTACTCCTGGATTGGAATCTTCCGGGGGAAAGCGGCTTTGACATCTGTACGAAGCTGAAAGAACATTCAGATATTCCAATCATATTTCTGACCAGCCGGACAGATTCCATGGATGAACTGACCGGAATCTTGAAAGGGGCAGATGATTATATCACAAAACCGTTCAATCCACCGATTCTGCTGGCAAGAATAGGAGTAGTACTAAAAAGAACTACTGATAAAAATGCAGAGAAATCAAGGGGTAATGCCTTGAACATGGAATATAAAGGTGTAATCCTAAATGTTGTGGGAGGCTGCATAGAGCATGAAGGAAAAAAGACAGATCTTACGAAAAATGAGTTGAAGATCCTGCACCTTCTATATCAGAAAAAGGGTGAGATTGTTCCGAGACTGGATATGATCGAATATCTGTGGGACAATGAAGTCTTCATAGATGACAATACATTAAGTGTGAATGTTACAAGACTCAGAGGAAAACTGGCTGACATCGGAGTGACGGATTTCATTGAGACAAAACGGGGAATGGGGTACCGCATATGAGATTTTCGGAATATATAAAAGATAAGATTCTGATATGTCTGCTGCACCTCCTGTGTATGATATTACTGATGGGGTTCTTCTATATTACAGGGTATAACAGAAACGCAGCTGCACTGATTCTCATTTTCTGGTGGATCATCCTTGGGATATGGATTGTGACAGGATATTATCGCAGGAAGAAATATTTTGACAGGGCAGAACATATTCTGGAAAATGTAGATCAGAGATATCTGCTTGGAGAATTGCTGCCAGCTTCACCATATCTGGAAGATCGGATCTACCGGGAGTTGATCAGACGATCGAATAAATCTGTGATCGAACGGATCCGTATGCTTGAAGATGAACAGAATGATTATCGGGATTATATCGAAAGCTGGGTGCATGAGATCAAAGCACCGATTACCAGTATCCAGCTTGCGTGTGAGAATCATAAAGACGAAGTGACCAGACAGATCGGTCTTGAGAATCAACGGATTGAAAATGACGTAGATATGGTTCTGTATTATGCCAGAATGGAAAAGGTATACAAAGACTATATGATCGAAGAGACAGACCTTGGGAAGGCGGCTTCTGAAATTTTGATAAAAAATAAGTATTATCTAATTAGTAACGGAGTGCGCGGGGAAGTGGAGTGCCCTGATCTTGCGTATACCGATAAAAAGTGGATCCTTTTTATACTGAACCAACTCATGCTGAACAGTGTGAAATATAAAAGTGAGAATCCAAAGGTCCATCCGTATATTCATATTTACACGGAAAGGTACGGTCATGGTGTCCGGCTGATCGTAGAAGATAACGGAACCGGAATACGGGAAGAAGAGATGTCCAGAATTTTTGACAAAGGTTTTACCGGTTCCAATGGAAGAAATGGTAAGAAATCTACGGGGATGGGGCTTTATCTGTGCAGACGGCTGTGTGAAAAGCTTGGAATTGCCATCGAGGCGGAATCTGTCCGTGGTGAAGGCACGAAGATGATCCTTACATTTCCGGTCAGCAGTTATCTTTCAAAAATGTAAGATAACTGAAAGATACATCGATACATCTTTCTGGTCCGGACGGGTAAAGTAGAGATGAAAAAGAGTATTACAAAAAGACCGGAAAGGATGATATGGATGAGAAGAATAAGAAAGCATGGCAAGACAACAGAGAAAAAAACAGACAGAATCCTGGCAGGAGGCAGAATCCCGGATGGAGAGATCCGGGTATGTGATGTGGAAAAATATTACGGAAGTGATACGAACATCACCAAAGCGGTAGACAGGGTAAGCTTTTGCGTCCAAAAAGGAGAATTTGTGGGAATCATGGGAGCATCGGGTTCCGGAAAGACAACACTTTTGAATATGCTGTCTACGATTGACCGTGTGACTGCAGGGCATATATACTACGGAGAAACGGATATTACAGAGTTGAGTGATGAGGCACTGGCGGAATTTCGGAAAGACAATCTTGGATTCATATTTCAGGATTACAACTTGTTAGATACACTTACGATAGAAGAGAATATTGTGCTGGCAATGACGCTGCACAGCAAGAGTAAAAGAGAGATCCAAGAGAAATGTGATCACATATTGAAGCTGCTTGATATCGAAGAAATCCGGGATAAATTCCCCTATCAGGTATCCGGGGGCCAGAAGCAGCGTTGTGCCTGTGCCAGAGCGATGATTCATCGTCCGAAACTGATCCTCGCAGATGAGCCGACCGGTGCGCTGGATTCCAGAGCGGCACAGATGCTGCTCGAAACATTCCGCAAGATGAATCATGATATGCACTCTACGATCCTCATGGTTACACATGATGCGTTTTCAGCCAGCTACTGCAGCCGTATTCTTTTTCTGAAAGATGGAAAGATATTCCATGAACTGGTAAGAGGAGTGGAAGAAAGGCGGGAATTTCTGAATAAGATCCTGGATGTATTATCTCTGACAGGAGGTGAACTGTCAGATGTTCGGTAAGCTTGCACTACGCAATGTCAGGCGTTCCGCCAGAGATTATCTGGTGTATGTGCTGACGATGACATTTGTGGTATCATTGATGTTTGCATTTAACAGTATCATTTTTTCGAAGGATCTTCAGAAAATGTATGAAATGGCAGCGATAATGGCAGCGATGATCGGTATTGCCACATTCTTTATTGTACTGATCGTTGCATGGCTGATCAATTATATGGTACGGTTCATGCTGGAAAAAAGGAGCCGTGAATTCGGTATCTATCTGTTGATCGGAATGAATAAAAAGGAAGTGTCCGGGCTTTATATGAAAGAAAATCTGCTGCTCGGTGTGTGTTCCTTTGTGATAGGACTGGGCCTTGGAATGTTGCTTCAGCAGGTGCTGCTCGTTGTCCTTTATAGTGTCATACAGGTGGAACTAAGACCCCATCTGGAATTCAATGGATATTGTTTCCTTATGACTGTGTGCTGCTTTGCAGGATGTTATCTGCTGGCACTGTTCCGGTGCAGCCGGAAATTCCGCAAGATGAACATTCATGATCTGATGAGAGAAAATCAGAAGAATGAGGAATTAAAAGAAAAGAATGAAAAAATAAAGCGGTTATTACTGCCGTTTTCCATTCTGTTCATCTTTGCGTTCGGTGTCTGGATACTGAGCGGAAATATACAGTCGCCGGGAGGGGCAGCAGTATTTCTGACGGGTCTGTTTATTACAATGTATGTGTTTTATACAGGGCTTTCCGCATGGATCATCTGCTATGTGAAGAAAAAAGGAAATGCGGTCTACCGGGGGCAGAATCTGTTCCTGCTGCGTCAGTTTGCATCTAAATTGAAAACGATGCGGTTTACCATGGGAACACTTACGGTGCTTTTTATGGTCGCATTTCTGGGGTGCTCGGTTGCATTAATGTTTACGGACTGGCAGAATCAGGTTTTAGAGATGAAATTTCCATTTGATGTACAGGTGAACAGTCAGAATCCGGAATATGATTTTGCAAAGGAATTGGATATTGTCGGAGAAGAAGCTGGTGTAAAGGATTCGTGCGTGTACCGTATTTATGAAAATCATACGAACACAATGAATACATGGCTGTATACACATCTGCGGTATTTTGGAGATGAGTACCGCAGAGAAGACGGAACACCGGATGAGAAAAAGATACGTAAAGGTTCCGATGATGATGCATATTGCAGATATGATACATATATGGGGCTGAGTGATTACAATCATCTGAGAAAAATGCTGGGATATTCCACGGAAACGCTTGGAAAAAATGAATATATCCTTCAGATGAAGCAAAGAGTGTATAAGGAAACCGGAGATTTTACGGATGACGTGAAGCTTCAGGACCGAGGAGAGACACTGACCTGCAGGAAGATCTGCACCGAATCATTTTCGCAGGACGGACATAACGGCGGTGATTATATCATCGTTGTGCCGGATGAACGGATACAGCAGATGACACCATACTATTCGGAACTTGCGGTAAGTGTGAAGAAAAAAGTACCGGATAACCTGCAGAATAAGCTGGATGATCTGTCAGATAAACATGATTATGCCGGTCATACATACATGGAAGAAGACGATGATAATGTATGTTATGGTACGGATACCATTGTCACATATGCTGCGGTGAATCTTGTGCGGGAAAATGCATCGGCTGAGGTCAGATATATGATGAGTTGTATCACATTCCCATGTATGTATATAGGGCTGGTATTTTTGTGTATTGCATTGACGGTGTTGTCGGTACAGCAGCTGAGTGATTCGGCAAAATATAGATTCCGCTACCAGGTGCTTTCGAAAATCGGCCTTGGAAGACGCGAGATCCAACAGACCGTATTCCGTCAACTGTCCGGGTATTATCTGTGTCCGGCAATCCTTTCGGCAGTGATCAGCGGGATCATAGCGGTGTATATGGGTGCCGGATTTAACTTCTATACAGGAGTCAGTACACCGGTGTTACAGTATTTTGCAATTTCATTCGTCCTGTTCTTTGGCGTATATGTAGTTTATTTTGGAGCGACCTATGTCGGATTTATCAGAAATATCGAAGAATGAAAATGGAGAGGGAAGTATGAGTAGAAATGCAATAAAATATCTGGCAATGGCAGCTATGTTCTGTAATCATTTTGCCTATATATTTTTAAAAGAAGGCAGTACAGGGCAGGAAGTTATGGTTGATATCGGGTATTTTACAGCCATTACTATGTGCTATTTCCTTGTGGAAGGATATCATTACACAAGATCTGTAAAGAACTATGCACTGCGGCTGCTTGTATTCGGGATCCTTTCACAGATCCCCTTCATGCTGGCATTGAAACAGACGAACCTGAACATGATGTTCAGCCTTCTTCTATGTCTGGGAGTGGTGTGGGTTGCAGATCATGTAAAACATAAAGGGGAGAAAATGCTATGGCTGTGCGTGCTGGTAATCTGTTCGCTCTGGACGGACTGGGCACTTCTGGCACCGGTATTTACGATGCTGTTTGCAAATGCATATGGGGACAGGAAAAAAGTATCACTGGCATATGGAAAAGCAGTGGGACTCTTCTTTCTGTTGAATGTGTTGTCATACAGGGCGGACTACGGGCTGGAGAGTGCGCTCATACATTCTGCATGTGCCTGTATCGGGCCGGCAGCATCGGGAGTGGTTATACAGTGTATGTATAATAAAGCAGATAAAACAGCACACGGCTGGGAAAAATGGTTTTTCTACGGATTTTATCCGGTGCATCTTCTGCTTCTCTGGATGATACAGTTTGCAAAAGTATAGAGGGAACGGTTATAATAATACCGGGGTGTGACGGATGCAGAAAAAACGCAGAAGGACGGCTCCGGTATTTTTTGAAGCAGGCAGGTAGAGAATATGGAAAAAGAAAAGCTTGATAAAATGTATGATATCTGTTTCTTTGATCTAGATGGCACGATCATCGATTCTTCACCGGGAATTACGAATTCGGTGATGTATGCGCTGGAGAAATTCGGAATTGAAGAGACCGAACGGGAAAAATTATATAAATTCATCGGTCCGCCGCTTACTGATTCGTTCGCCAGATTCTATGGATTTGACGATGAGAAAAGCTGGAAGGCGGTGGAGTATTACAGGGAATATTATCAGGATACGGGAATTTTTGAGTGTTCGGTGTATCCCGGATTTGAAAAATCATTAAAGGCATTGAAGGCAGCAGGAAAAAGACTTTTTGTTGCGACGTCCAAACCGGAAGTATATGCGAGAAGGATCATTGAACATTTTGACCTGGATCAATATTTTGAATATGTGGCAGGTATGGAACTGGACGGAGGCAGAGGCAGTAAGGCAGAGGTGATCGGATATCTGATCGATACCTGCCAGATGCAGGATAAGAAGAGGATACTGATGATCGGTGACCGTGAACATGATGTGCTTGGGGCAAAGCAGGAAGGGCTTGACTGTATGGGGGTATTATACGGATTCGGCAACCGTGAAGAACTGGAAAAAGCAGGCGCAGTATACATTGCCGGGACGCCGGAAGACATTGCCGGGATCATCCTGAAATGATGCGGTAATCCTGCATTTTGTGAAAAATGTAAAAATATGGGTGCCAATACTTGACAAAAGAAGAAGTAGTTGTTATTATAAAAAAACAGAACGCACTCTGTTTTTTATAAATGATAGAAAAGAGGTGCAATATGCAAAGAGTATTTTCATTATTGGTAGACAATAATCCCGGTGTATTAAGCCGTGTATCCGGACTGTTCAGCAGACGAGGATACAGTATCGACAGTATAACTGCCGGAGTTACGGCAGATCCGAGATTTACCAGAATTACCATTGTGGCCAGCGGAGATGAGCTGATCTTATCGCAAATCGAAAAGCAGGTCAGAAAGCTGGAAGATGTCATTGAGATCAAAGTACTTCAGCCGGAAGATTCGGTATATCGTGAACTGATCATGGTGAAGGTTCGGGCGAATAAGACGGAGAGAACGGAGATCATATCTGTGGCGGATATATTCCGTGCGAAGATAGTTGATGTAGAAAAGGATTCCCTGATGGTGGAACTGACAGGAAATGGTTCAAAAGTAGATGCGTTTCTGGAACTTCTGGAAGGTTACGAGATTCTTGAACTTGCAAGAACAGGTATTACCGGATTACAGAGAGGAATCAAGGATGTAACAGTCATTGATCAGGAAGGAAACATCAACACATTATAATTGATATATTATAATGGACAAACAGTAACACATTTTAATCAGACATTAAACAGAGACGAGCCCGGTGGAAGGGCGACCCCTTGTTTAAGAAAATAAAAAATCATTTATTTTTTAGGAGGTATGCTATAATGGCAGCAAGAATTTTTTATCAGGAAGATTGTAATTTATCAGTATTAGAGGGACAGAAGATCGCTATCATCGGTTATGGTAGCCAGGGACATGCACATGCTCTGAACTTAAAAGAGTCCGGATGCGATGTTATCATCGGTCTTTACGAAGGAAGTAAATCATGGGCAAAAGCAGAAGCTCAGGGATTTAAAGTATACACAGCAGCAGAAGCAGCAAAACAGGCTGATATTATCATGATCCTGATCAACGATGAGTTACAGGCTGATATGTACAAGAAAGACGTTGAGCCGAACCTTGAAGAAGGTAATATGTTAATGTTCGCTCATGGTTTCAACATTCACTTTGGATGTATCAAACCACCAAAGAATGTAGATGTAACAATGATCGCTCCTAAGGCACCGGGACACACAGTAAGAAGTGAGTACCAGGCTGGAAAAGGAACACCTTGCCTTATCGCTGTAGAGCAGGATGCTACAGGAAAAGCATGGGATCGTGCACTTGCATATGGTCTTGCAATCGGTGGAGCAAGAGCTGGTCTTCTTGAGACAACATTCAGAACAGAGACAGAGACAGACCTCTTCGGTGAGCAGGCAGTACTTTGCGGTGGTGTATGTGCACTTATGCAGGCTGGTTTCGAGACACTTTGCGAAGCTGGATATGATCCAAGAAACGCTTACTTCGAGTGTATCCATGAGATGAAACTGATCGTAGACCTGATCTATCAGTCAGGATTCGCTGGAATGAGATACTCTATCTCTAACACAGCTGAATATGGTGACTATGTAACAGGACCTAAGATCGTTACAGCTGAGACAAAGAAAGCTATGAAACAGATCCTGACAGACATCCAGGACGGAACATTTGCAAAAGACTTCTTATTAGACATGTCTCCAGCAGGACGTCAGGTACACTTCAAAGCTATGAGAAAACTTGCTTCAGAACATCCATCAGAGAAAGTCGGAGCAGAGATCAGAAAGCTCTACAGCTGGAATGGAGAAGACAAACTGATCAACAACTAATCAGATCTGTAAGAATACGATACATACAAAAAGGATATGGCATCAGCCATATCCTTTTTATTATGGACTTTACGGTTGGATTTATAACAAAAAGCCCGGATCATTGACGGGATGATCCGGGCTCGAAATTTGCAACTCGAGTTTAATCTCTATTATTAAGCAATTCCGTTAACAGCTTTTGTCAGACGGGAAATCTTTCTAGAGCATGTGTTTTTGTGGTAAACACCCTTGCTTCCAGCTTTGTTGATTTCAACGATTGCAACTTTTAATGCTTCTGCAGCAGCAGCGGCATCTTTCTTAGCTACAGCTGTTTCAACTTTCTTTACGCAAGTTTTTACTTTAGACTTGATTGCTTTGTTTCTAGCAGCTTTTGTTTCGTTTACTAAAATTCTTTTCTTTGCAGATTTGATATTAGCCAATTTGTCCACCTCCGATATCAATGTATTTCGATTTTTATAATTCGATTTCCAGTTCGTTAGAGCCGGACACGGACGATCTAACGAAACATACGAATTTATTTTAGGACATGAATTAGATTCTGTCAATACATATTTCTGAAAATATTGGAAAAACTAGTATTAATTTAAGAAAGGATGGAGAAAACGATGGTGGAAAAGTATACGATCCGGACGGATCTTGCGATGGAGCAAAAAGAACGGTTTGAATCAGATCATGTAGAAGTGTCCGGCGTTGTACTGGAAGAAGAATACGATGAAGAGAGGGAGATTAAGATTACAACCGTCAGGATTGAAACGGAGAACGGGGCGAAGATGATGGGAAAACCGGTGGGAACATATCTTACATTGGAAGTCCCTGATATGGCATCGGCAGACGATGGATATCACAGAGAGATATCAGAAACTCTGGCAGGATTTTTGGAAAAATATGTGGAAAATGAGGAAACGAAAAAAGAGCATTCGAAAGAAAAGGGATGTTCGATATTGACAGTAGGGCTTGGTAACCGTGAAGTGACGCCGGATGCGTTGGGACCATATGTGGTAGATCAGTTGAATATCACCAGGCATATGGTACAGGAATATGGAAGATATGGCGTAGAAGAAGAAAGCCGGATCGTAAGTGCAATCGTTCCGGGAGTGATGGCGCAGACAGGGATGGAGACGGCAGAGATTGTGCAGGGAGTCGTAAAGGAGACAAAGCCGGATATGATCCTGGTGATTGATGCGCTGGCGGCAAGAAGCAGTAAAAGACTGAACCGGACCATACAGATCTCGGATGCCGGGATCCATCCCGGAGCGGGTGTGGGGAATCACAGAAGCGTGATCACGAAAGAGACGATGGGAATCCCGGTGATCGCGATCGGTGTTCCGACGGTAGTGGATGCCGCAACGATTGTAAATGACACGATGGAGAATTTTATTGCGGCACTGGAGACGTCGGAGAATTTGAAAGGGGTAGGTGTCGTATTGCAAGGATACAATTCTGCGGAAAAATACGAACTGGTAAAAGAACTGATCGCACCACATCTGAACGGAATGTTCGTAACACCGAAAGATATCGATGAGACGATAAGAAGGATCAGCTATACCGTCTCGGAGGCATTGAATCTGTTATTTTCAGGAAAAGCAGGGGAATCAGAAAAAAAGAAGAAACAGCATAGAAAGTGAGATGACTGCATACCTTACCTTTAGAAAGTAGAGCGTAAGATTAACAAAATATCGGGGTGTGCAGGTGTGAAAGAACAAGACATGCAGAGCAGATGCAAAAAATATATACAGCATGCGGTGAGGATCATTGCCGGATGTTTTCTGATCTGTATCATGAAAGAAACAGGTGTCGGAAACGGAATAATAAATGGAAGGGTTTTTGCAGAAAAAGGGAAACAGGAGATTGCGGACGGTGCTGTCAGAATGATGCTGCCGGCACTTGTCTATGCGGCAGAAAAGGATCAGACGGATACTCCGTCAAAGGATCTGGCATGGGCAGTGATGCGGTGGTTATGGCCTGCCGGTGCATTTATGACAGAACAAGGGAAGGAAGAGACGGCCGGCGAAGATTCCAGGACGTATGCCATGATACTGGAAAAACAGGAAAATGATGAGAACGCCGTAGATAAAAATGGCAAACTGATCACACAGAATCCGGATACAGAGGAGAAGGAGACATGGAAAACACCAGTGGTAAAAGCAGATATTTCCATGGAAAAGCTAAGAGATTATGAATATCTTATGAGTCATTTCTATACCGTGGACAGCAGTACTATGGCAGATGAGGGACTGATTAATGCAGATAAGCTGATGGGAAAAGATATGAAATTAAATCCGGATACAAAAGGGGCTAAAGTCCTGATCTACCACACGCATTCCCAGGAACAATTTGCAGATTCTGTTCCGGGAGATGCCGGTACATCAATTGTGGGAATGGGGACGTATCTGTCTGAACTTTTGAATCAAAAGTATGGAATATCCACATATCATCACGAAGGGGTATATGATCTGGTGAATGGAAAACTGGATCGGAGTAAGGCGTATCAGCTTGCAGAGCCGGATGTGCAGAAAATACTGAAAGAGAATCCGGCTATCGAAGTTGTGATCGATCTTCACCGGGATGGCGTGGCGGAAGGGACGCACCTGGTGACAGAGATAGACGGTAAGCCGACGGCGCAGATCATGTTCTTCAACGGGCTCAGCAGGACGCGGGCAAATGGAAATATCAGTTATCTGTCCAACCCATACCTGGAAGATAACCTGGCATTTTCCCTGCAGATGGAGATTGCAGCGGCAACATATTATCCGGGATTTGCCAGACACATTTTTCTACGTGCGTACCGTTATAATATGCATTTCAAGCCAAAGACACTTCTGATCGAAGCCGGAGCGCAGACCAATACAGTGGAAGAGATGCGCAATGCGATGGAGATTCTTGCAGAACTTCTGCATCAGGTGTTGTCTTGATTCAAAAATATTTTTATGATAAGATATTCAAAGTATGGAAAAATCTGTATGATCCTTATGAATAATATATGACAGAATAGCTTTCGGCATTTTTCATACGGATGAAACGGAGAAAGGATATAGAAAGAATGGCGAAAAAGAATACATATGATGCGGGCAGTATCGCGATCCTGGAAGGACTGGAAGCGGTAAGAAAAAGACCCGGAATGTATATAGGAAGTGTTTCTACCAAAGGCCTGAACCATCTGATCTATGAGATCGTGGATAATGCGGTGGATGAGCACCTGGCTGGATACTGCAACGAGATCCATGTGACACTGGAAAAAGATGGATCAGCAACGATCGCAGATAACGGACGTGGTGTGCCGGTAGACCTTCATGCGACCGGCGTATCGGCGGCACGTGTGGTATATACGACACTTCATGCGGGCGGAAAGTTCGACGATTCGGCATACAAGACCAGCGGGGGACTCCATGGTGTCGGTTCCTCTGTCGTAAATGCATTGTCAACTTATATGGATGTACAGATCAGCAGGGACGGATATATCCATCATGACAGGTATGAACAGGGAAAACCGGTGATCGAACTGGAAGACGGATTATTGCCGACGATCGGAAAGACAAGAAAGACCGGAACGAAGGTGAATTTCCTTCCGGATGATACCATATTTGAAAAGACAAAGTTCAAAGCAGAAGAGGTAAAAAGCAGGCTTCATGAGACAGCGTATCTGAACCCGGATCTTAAGATCGTGTTCGAAGATAAGAGGGGAGCGGAGCCGGAACAGGTCATTTATCATGAGCCGGATGGAATCCTTGGATTCATCCGCGAACTGAATCACAAAAAAGAAGTCGTGCATGATCCGGTGTATTTCAAAGGGGAAGCAGAAGGCATCGAAGTTGAGGTGGCTTTCCAGTATGTCAATGAGTTCCATGAAAATGTGCTTGGTTTCTGCAATAATATCTATAATGCAGAGGGAGGAACGCATCTGACCGGATTCAAGACGACGTTTACGACAGCAATCAACCAGTATGCAAGAGAACTTGGAGTTTTGAAAGAAAAGGATGCGAATTTTACCGGGGCGGATATCCGTAACGGTATGACTGCAATCGTATCCATCAAACATCCGGATCCGAGATTCGAAGGACAGACCAAGACAAAGCTTGATAACCCGGATGCGGCGAAAGCCTGTAGTAAGGTGACGAATGATGAGATCATCCGCTTTTTTGACCGGAATCTTGAGACCCTTAAGAAGGTGATCGGATGTGCAGAAAAGGCGGCAAAGATCCGTAAGACGGAAGAACGTGCGAAGACCAATCTGCTGACAAAGCAGAAATACTCATTTGACAGTAACGGAAAGCTTGCCAACTGTGAGAGCCGTGATGCGTCAAAATGTGAGATCTTCATTGTGGAGGGTGATTCTGCCGGAGGTTCTGCAAAGACGGCCAGAGACCGTATGTTCCAGGCAATCCTGCCAATCCGTGGTAAGATCCTGAATGTGGAAAAAGCAAGTATCGATAAAGTACTGGCAAACGCAGAGATCAAGACAATGATCAATGCATTTGGCTGTGGATTTTCCGAAGGATACGGAAATGACTTTGACATCAGCAAACTGCGTTATGATAAGATCATCATCATGGCTGATGCGGACGTGGATGGTGCCCATATCTCGACACTGCTCCTGACGTTGTTCTACCGCTTTATGCCGGAACTGATCTTTGAAGGACATGTCTATATTGCGATGCCGCCTCTTTACAAGGCGATGCCGAAGAAGGGCGAAGAAGAGTATCTGTATGATGACAAGGCACTGGAAAAATACAGAAAGACACATGACGGTCCATTTACCTTGCAGAGATACAAAGGTCTTGGAGAGATGGATGCGGAGCAGTTGTGGGAGACTACCCTGAATCCGGAGACTAGGATCCTGAAACTGGTAGAGATTGAAGATGCAAGAATGGCATCCGGTGTAACCGAGATGCTGATGGGATCGGAAGTACCGCCGAGACGTTCCTTTATCTATGAGAATGCGACGGAAGCGGAACTTGATATATAGAATAGGAGAGAGAAAATGCAGGATTCACAGATCGTCAGAACCGAATATTCGGATGTGATGAAAAAATCATATATTGATTATGCGATGAGTGTAATCATTGCCAGAGCCCTGCCGGATGTAAGAGACGGATTAAAACCGGTACAGAGACGTACACTTTATGACATGCATGAACTGGGAATACGGTATGATAAACCGTACCGTAAGTGTGCGCGTATCGTCGGAGATACCATGGGTAAATATCACCCGCATGGGGACAGCTCCATCTATGATGCACTGGTGGTCATGGCACAGGAATTTAAAAAAGGGATGGTCCTTGTAGACGGACACGGTAACTTTGGTTCGATCGAAGGAGACGGTGCAGCGGCAATGCGTTATACCGAAGCGAGGCTTGCGAAGATCACGCAGGAAGCATATCTGGCCGATCTGGACAAGGACATTGTAGACTTTGTGCCTAACTTTGACGAGACAGAGAAGGAACCGGCTGTACTTCCGGTACGTATTCCGAACCTTCTGGTCAACGGTGCGGAAGGTATTGCGGTCGGTATGGCAACTAGTATTCCGACACACAATCTAGGTGAGGTTGTGGACGGAGTGAAAGCCTACATGAAAAATGATGAGATCACGACCCGACAATTAATGAAATATATCAAAGGACCGGACTTCCCGACAGGAGGAATCGTGGTCAATAAGGACGACCTGCCACAGATATACGAGACAGGAACCGGAAAGATCAAGATCCGCGGAAAAGTTGAAGTGGAAGATGTGAAGGGCGGAAAGAAGCGTCTGGTTATCACAGAGATCCCGTATACGATGATCGGTGCGGGAATCGGAAAATTCTTAAATGATGTCTGCAATCTGGTGGAGACCAAGAAGACAACGGATATCGTAGACATTTCCAACCAGTCATCCAAAGAAGGCATCCGTATCGTCATCGACCTGAAAAAAGGTGCAGATGTAGAAAACCTGACCAATATGCTTTATAAGAAGACCAGACTGGAAGATACTTTCGGAGTAAATATGCTGGCAGTTGCAGACGGAAGACCGGAGACTATGGGCCTGAAACGTATTATTGAGGCACATGTAGACTTCCGGTTTGACATGGCAACGAGAAAATATAATACACTGCTGAAGAAAGAACAGGATAAAAAAGAAATCCAGGAAGGCCTGATCAAAGCGTGTGATGTAATCGACCTGATCATTGAGATCTTAAGAGGAAGCCAGAGCATAAAAGATGCAAAGGCATGTCTGGTGAACGGTGAGACGGAGAATATCAAATTCAAGTCTTCTATTTCAAAAAAAATGGCAGGAATGTTAAGGTTTACAGAGCGTCAGGCAACTGCGATCCTGGAAATGAGGCTCTATAAACTGATCGGTCTGGAGATTGAAGCACTTCAGAAAGAGCACGAGGAGACACTTGCGAAGATCGCAAGATATGAAGATATCCTGAACAATTATGATTCTATGGCAGCTGTCATCATGGAAGATCTGGACCGTATCAAGAAAGAATTCGCAAGAAAGAGACGTACGGTTGTAGAGAATGCAGAAGAGGCTGTGTTTGAAGAGAAGAAAGTGGAAGAGCAGGAGATCGTATTCCTGATGGATCGTTTCGGATATGCAAAGACGGTTGATGTCAGTACGTATGAGCGTAATAAAGAGGCAGCAGATAATGAAAATAAATACATCCTGCACTGCATGAATACCGGCAGGATCTGTATTTTTACAAAGGATGGGAAGATGCATCAGGTGAAAGTGATGGATCTTCCATATGGAAAATTCCGTGATAAAGGACAGCCGATCGACAATATCAGTAATTACGACAGTACACAGGAAGAAATTGTATATATCTGTGATTCCGAACAGATGCGGTATGCGAATCTGTTGTTTGCCACAAAGCAGGGCATGGTCAAGAAGGTTGGCGGAAGCGAATTCCAGGTAACAAAACGCACCATTGCGGCAACGAAACTTCAGCCGGAAGATGAAGTCGTGAATATCAGGGTGGTGACGGAGAACCAGCATATTGTACTGCAGACGGCAGATGGATTTTTCCTGCGTTTTCCGGCAGCAGAAGTTACGGAGAAGAAGAAAGGTGCGATCGGAGTGCGGGGTATCCGCTTGAAAAAAGACGATGCATTGACGAATGTATACCTGTTTGAAGAGGGGACTGAGTGTAAGATTTCATACCATGAAAAAGAAGTCACCCTGAACCGTCTGAAGCTTGCAAAACGAGATGGTACAGGAACAAAGTACAGAGGGTAAACGATATGATACAGAACATTGAACCACATGTATATAGAAATGAATATGTCCCGGAGCCGCCAAAGGAAGATAGCGTGATCTTGTATTATGAAGGAAGAAAGATTCTGGTGAAGCTGGAAGATCAGGAGATTTCTTTCCTGACATTCAAAGAGGCTGCAGTCTGTTATCCGGATATCTATGAAGATTATACGTATCTCTTCTCGATTGACGGACAGGGATACTATCTGACGGATGGAATCGACCCGGCAGACTTTCCGGGGTTTGAACTGAAGGATAATCAGTATTTCCGCAAGGCCAGACCAAAGTACAGACAATTTGCCGCAGTGACAGGATGGCAGCTTTACCGCTGGTATCAGTCACGGAAATTCTGCGGCCACTGCGGGCAGCCTATGGTACATGACGACAAAGAACGCATGATGCGTTGTCCGGATTGTGGAATGATGGAATTTCCGAAGATATGTCCGGCGGTGATCATAGCTGTCACACATGGAAATAAGATCCTGATGTCGAAGTATGCGGGAAGAGAATACAAAAAGTATGCACTGCTCGCAGGCTTTAATGAAACGGGTGAATCCATTGAGGAGACGGTAAGGCGTGAGGTCATGGAAGAAGTCGGACTGAAGGTAAAGAATCTGCGGTATTATAAGAGTCAGCCGTGGTCCTTTACCGATACACTGCTGATGGGATTCTTCTGTGAACTGGACGGGGAAGACGGTATCACGCTCGATACCGATGAACTTGCCATGGCAGAGTGGTTTGAAAGGGAGCAGATGCCGGTAGAGGCCGAAGATCTGAGCCTGACAAATGAGATGATGATGGCATTCAAACATGGAAAAATGTAAAAAATATGCAAAATCCCTTGATTTTGCAGAAAAACGGTGCTATAGTTAATTTAGTTACATAAATCAACCGGCAGAAGAGTGGACATATCGTTCACTCTTCTTTGTTGCATATCAAAGTATGCAGCAGAATCTGCCAGTGGCAGATCCTGCAGATAAGCAGGTGAAAAGCATAAATGAAAGAAGATCGGCTGATTGTATAACGTAGATAAATAAGGTCTGCATAAGGAGGATTTTAGATTGTCAAAAAGAGAAATGTATGAACAGAAAACAGAAGAGATCCTGCTTCCGATCGTGGAAGAGTATGGATTTGAACTGGTGGATGTCGAATATGTAAAAGAAGGAAGTAACTGGTATCTTCGTGCATATATTGATAAACCGGGCGGAATCGGAGTGAATGACTGTGAGGCTGTAAGCCGCAGACTTTCCGACATTTTGGATGAGAAAGATTATATCGAAGATTCCTATATCCTGGAAGTCAGTTCACCCGGACTTGGCAGACCGCTGAAGAAGGAAAAGGACTTCAGGAGAAGCCTTGGAGAAGAAGTCGAGATCAGAACCTACCGCATGATTGACAGACAGAAAGAATTCACCGGAATCTTAAAAGATTACGATGAGACAACGGTTACGATCGAGATGGAAGATGAGACCGAGAAAACATTTGAAAAGAGCGAGATCGCACTGATCCGATTAGCGTTTGATTTTTAAACGGCATGGATAAGCAAGGAGGAAAGACCATGAATACAGAATTATTAGAAGCGTTAAATATACTGGAGAAAGAGAAAGATATCAGCAAAGAAACACTGTTAGACGCCATTGAAAATTCACTGATGAATGCCTGTAAAAACCATTTCGGCAAAACAGATAATATCAAACTGATCATGAACAAAGAAACATGCGAGTATCAGTTATATGCTGAGAAAACAGTTGTGGAAGAAGTAGAAGACAAACTGGAACAGATCAGTCTGGAAGATGCAAAAGAGATTGACAGCAAGTTTGAACTTGGTGATATCGTGCATATTCCGATCGAGTCTAAATCATTCGGACGTATTGCAACACAGAATGCCAAGAACCTGATCTTGCAGAAGATCCGCGAAGAAGAGCGTAAGGTTGTATACGATCAGTATTTTGAAAAAGAAAAAGATATCGTAACAGGTATTGTGCAGCGTTATGTCGGAAAGAATGTCAGCATCAACCTTGGTAAGGCGGATGCTATGCTGACAGAGAACGAACAGGTAAAAGGCGAGGTATTCAAACCGACAGAACGTATCAAATTATATGTGGTAGAAGTAAAGAATACGACAAAGGGACCAAAGATCCTCGTGTCCCGTACACATCCGGAACTTGTAAAACGTCTGTTTGAATCAGAAGTTACAGAAGTGAAGGATGGTACCGTAGAGATCAAGAGCATTGCAAGAGAAGCGGGAAGCAGAACAAAAATTGCCGTATGGTCTAACGATCCTGATGTAGATCCGGTCGGAGCATGCGTCGGTATGAATGGAGCCAGAGTCAATGCGATCGTCAATGAGCTGCGTGGGGAGAAGATCGATATCATCAACTGGAGTGACAACCCGGCTATTCTGATCGAGAATGCATTAAGCCCGGCAAAGGTTATCTCTGTAATGGCTGATCCGGATGAAAAGACAGCCAGCGTTATCGTTCCGGATTATCAGTTATCTCTGGCAATCGGTAAAGAAGGACAGAATGCAAGACTTGCAGCAAGACTGACAGGATATAAGATCGACATCAAAAATGAAACGCAGGCAATCGAGTCCGGAGAACTTCCGGAAAACTACATGGAATTAAGCGAGGGCGTGTACGAAGAAGAGTATGATGACGATGCAGAAGAATTCGATGTAGAGAACACGGCAGATGCTGAATATGATGAAGACGACACAGAGATCACATTCGACGAAGTTGAGGACACAGAGGAATAGGTGATAATTCGTGGGAGTAAATAAAAAAGTTCCTATGCGCAAATGCGTAGGATGTCAGGAAATGAAGAGTAAAAAAGAGATGATTCGTGTTATCCGCACATCGGAGGGAGAATTTCTCCTGGATGCGACAGGAAGAAAGAACGGACGCGGTGCTTATCTCTGTCCGAATGGCGGCTGCCTTGCAAAAGCAGTGAAGAACAAAGGCCTGGAGAGATCCTTTAAGCAGGCTATTCCAAAAGAAGTGTATGAAGCACTGGAAAAGGAGATGGAAGTACTTGAGTCAGAATAAAGCATTATCTATGATTGGTCTGGCTACAAAAGCCGGCAAGGTTGCAAGTGGAGAGTTCTGTACGGAGAAAGAAGTAAAATCCGGAAGAGCATGTCTTGTGATCGTTGCAGACGATGCATCCGATAATACCAAGAAGAAATTTCAGAACATGTGTGACTTTTATCAGGTTCCGATCTATTTTTACAAAGACAAAGAGACATTGGGGCATGCAATGGGAAAAGAATTCCGCGCATCTTTGGTGATCCTTGATGAGGGATTCGCAAAAGGTATCCGGAAGCATATAGACACAGAGAATCAGACAATTGCGTAGAGGAGGCAGATCATATGTCAAATAAAGATATAGAAACAAATATAAACGAAAATACAGAAAAATCAGAAACACCAAAGAAAAAGAATATCGTGCATGTATTCCGTCCGCAGAATACACAGAACGGCGGTAATAAAGGAAGAAGATCCGGCGGAAACCGTCAGAATTCCGGACAGGGAAAACAGATGCAGGCAAATAACGGCCGTCCGGCAAAGCGCCCTGCGGCACAGAACACAGCAACAGGAGAGGCACAGGCTCCAAAGAGAACAGAGAGGCCGGCAGCAGAAAGAGCACAGGGCAGACGTCCGGAAAGAAACGAAAGACCGGACAGAAATGAAAGAACAGAAAGAACAGAAAGATCAAACAGAGACGACAACAGAAATAACCGCGGCAACGACAGACGTGGCGGTGGAAGAGACGGACGTAGTGATCGTCAGGAAGGAAGAGGCGGACAGAGATTCCAGAGAGGCGACCGTCCGCAGAATGGCCGTTCCGACAGAAATCAGGGAGACCGCGATAACAGATATGACAATAACCGTGGTGATGACAGACAGGGACGCAAATTCGGAGAAAAATCAGATAACAGAAGAAATGACAGAAGAAATAACACAAGCATTCCGGCTCCTGCAATCGAAGGACAGAAACCACAGAGAAAGAATGCCAAGGGAAAAGACGATCACAAGAAGAAAGATTATCGTCGTGATGATGAAGAAAGAATGCCAAAGGGTAAGAAGAAAAACGAGCCGAAGCAGCAGCTTCAGAAACCACAGCAGAAAGAGCAGAAGGTAGAAGAAGAGATCAAACAGATCACAATCCCGGAAGTTCTGACAATCAAAGAACTGGCAGACAAGATGAAGATCGTACCATCTGTGATCGTGAAAAAGCTGTTTATGCAGGGTAAGATTGCTACTGTAAACCAGGAAATTGATTATGAGACAGCAGAAGAGATCGCGCTGGAATTCGATGTCCTGTGTGAGAAGGAAGAAGTTGTAGATGTAATCGAAGAACTTCTGAAGGAAGACGAAGAGGACGAAAAGAAAATGAAGAAACGTCCGCCGGTAGTCTGTGTTATGGGTCACGTTGACCATGGTAAAACTTCTCTTCTGGATGCGATCCGTCATACCAATGTTATTGACCGTGAGGCCGGTGGTATCACACAGCACATTGGTGCGTATGTTGTAGAAATCAACGGAGAGAAGATCACATTCCTGGATACTCCGGGACATGAGGCGTTCACAGCAATGCGTATGCGTGGAGCAAGTTCTACAGATATCGCTGTTCTTGTAGTAGCAGCAGATGATGGTGTTATGCCGCAGACAGTAGAAGCGATCAACCATGCAAAGGCTGCGGGTGTAGAGATCATCGTTGCTGTTAATAAGATGGATAAACCTAGTGCCAACATCGACCGTGTAAAACAGGAACTGACAGAGTATGAACTGATTCCGGAAGACTGGGGCGGAAGCACGATCTTTGTTCCGGTATCTGCCAAGACAGGTGAAGGACTGGAAGATCTGATGGAAATGATCGCTCTGACAGCAGAAGTAATGGAATTAAAGGCAAATCCAAACCGTCGTGCCAGAGGTCTTGTCCTGGAAGCAAAACTGGATAAGGGAAGAGGTTCTGTTGCCAATATCCTGGTTCAGAAGGGAACACTTCGCGTCGGAGATCCAATCGCTGCCGGTTCTGCGTTTGGTAAAGTAAGAGCCATGATGGATGATAAGGGAAGAAGAGTCAAAGAAGCAGGCCCGTCTACACCGGTAGAGATCCTGGGACTGAATGATGTACCGAATGCCGGAGAGGTTATCGTTGGATGCGGAAATGAAAAAGAAGCAAGAAACTTCGCAGAGACATTTATCTCACAGAGCAAAGTAAAACTTCTGGAAGAGACAAAATCCAAACTTTCTCTGGATGATCTGTTTACACAGATCCAGGAGGGTAACTTAAAAGAACTTGGAATCGTCGTAAAAGCAGATGTACAGGGATCTGTAGAAGCAATCAAACAGAGCCTGCTGAAACTCTCGAACGATGAAGTGGTCGTTAAGATCATCCACGGTGGTGTTGGTGCGATCAATGAATCGGATGTAAGTCTTGCTTCTGCATCAAATGCTATTATCATCGGATTCAATGTACGTCCTGATGCAACTGCAAAAGAAACGGCAGACCGTGAAGGTGTAGACATTCGTCTGTACCGTGTCATCTACAATGCGATCGAAGACGTAGAAGCGGCCATGAAAGGTATGCTGGATCCTGTATTTGAGGAGAAAGTACTCGGACACGCAGAAGTACGTCAGACATTCAAGGCTTCGGGAGTCGGAACAATTGCCGGATCTTATGTCCTTGATGGTCTGTTCAAGAGAGACTGTTCTGTCCGCCTGACACGTGACGGTATTGTAATATTTGAAGGACCTCTGGCATCACTGAAGAGATTCAAAGACGATGTAAAAGAAGTAAAAGCAGGTTACGAATGCGGATTCGTATTTGCAAACTTCAATGACATCAAAGAAGGTGACCTCGTAGAGGCATTTGAGATGGTAGAGATTCCACGCTAGGAGTTGATATAAAAATGAGAAAAAGAAGTATTAAGAATACAAGAGTAAATACAGAGGTGCAGCACGAGTTATCGAACATCATCCGCGGGGGCTTAAAAGACCCGCGTGTTGCACCGTGGACTTCGGTTGTAGCCGCAGAAGTTGCGCCGGACCTTAAGACATGTAAGGCATATATCAGTGTGCTCGGAGATGCTTATGAGCAGGAACAGACGATCAAGGGTCTGCAGAGTGCGGAAGGATATATCCGCCGGGAACTGGCAAGAACATTGAATCTCCGTAATACACCGGAGATCAGGTTCGTGCTGGATCAGTCCATTGAATATGGTGTCAATATGTCAAAGAAGATCGATGAAGTAACCAAAGACCTGAAAACGGAAGGTGTTGAGGAAGATGCTGAATAAAGTATTGGAAAATGTGTCGACGATCGCGATCGGCGGACATATACGCCCGGACGGAGACTGTGTGGGTTCCTGTGTGGGACTTGGACAGTATATCCGCGAGAATTACAATGATAAAACCGTAGACATTTATCTGAAAGACATCCCGGAATCTTTTCATTTCTTAAACGGAACAGAGACAATTCTGGAGTCTGTGGATAATGAAGAAAAAATATATGATCTCTTTATTTCCCTGGATTGCGGGGATACAGACAGACTGGAATATTCCAAACCATTGTTTGTAAAAGCAAAGCATACATTCTGTGTAGATCATCATATCAGCAACATTGGCTTTGCAGAGGTCAATCATATCGTTCCGGAAGCAAGTTCAACATCAGAGCTGGTATACGGACTGCTGGATGAAGAGAAGATTTCTAAAAATGTAGCGGAAGCACTATATCTTGGAATCGTGCATGATACGGGAGTATTCCAGTATTCCTGTGCCGGACCGGAGACATTCCGGGTGGCTGCGAAACTTCTGGAAAAAGGAATTGACGCACCAAAGATCATAGAAGAGACATTCTATGCGAAATCCTACGCACAGAATCTTGTAATGGGGCGTGCATTGATGGAAAGTATCCTGTTTCTGAATGGAACCGGTATTGCATCTTTTATCCGAAAAGATGTGATGGAGTTTTACGGGGTAGGGCCGAAAGATCTGGAAGGAATTGTAAGCCAGCTCCGTATAACGGAAGGGGTAGAAGTTGCCGTGTTTATGTATGAACTGAGGCAGAATGAATTCAAAGTAAGCCTCCGTTCAAAAGAGAAGGTCGATGTCAGCAGGATTGCACAGTATTTTGGCGGCGGTGGTCATAAGAAGGCAGCTGGATTTACAATGACAGGAACACCGTTTGATGTGCTGAACAATCTGTCAAAACAGATCGAAGTGCAGATGGAAAAACTGGAAAAGACACAGGAGCAGTAAACTATGATACACGGAATCATTAATGTGTATAAAGAAAAAGGGTTCACTTCCCACGATGTAGTAGCAAAACTCCGTGGGATCGTGGGACAGAAAAAAATCGGACACACCGGAACACTTGATCCGGATGCGACAGGTGTTCTTCCGGTTTGCTTGGGAAAAGCAACTAAGCTTTGTGATCTTCTGACGGATAAGGATAAGACTTATGAGGCAGTTATGCTTCTCGGTATGACAACTGACACACAGGATATCACGGGCAGGATTCTGGAAGAAAAAAGTACGGAAACACTTACAGCAGATAAAGTAAGAGAAGTAATCGAAAGCTTTATCGGAGACTATGATCAGATTCCACCGATGTATTCGGCACTTAAGGTAAACGGGAAAAAATTATATGAGCTTGCCAGAGAAGGAAAGGTTGTAGAAAGAAAAGCCCGTCCGGTGAAAATCCGGGATATCCGGATCATAGAAATGGATCTTCCGCGGGTCCGTATGGAGGTGTCGTGTTCCAAAGGGACCTATATCAGGACTCTTTGCCACGATATCGGCGAACAGCTTGGATGTGGCGGATGTATGGAATCACTGATCCGTACAAGAGTATCGGCGTTTCAGATAAAGGATGCAAAGACACTGGAAGAAATCGGAGCATTAAAGCAGGAAGGAATGCTTGAGGAGATTCTGGTGCCGATTGATGAAATGTTCCCGTTATATCCAAAGATCACAGTGAAGGATGACTGGAAAGCATTTGCAAAAAACGGGAATCCGCTGGATGAGAAGATGCTGAAAGACGCAGGCAGTCAGGAGGAAGACAGACAGGTGCGTCTGTATGAGGAATCAGGTAAATTCATTGCTATTTATCAATGGAAAGAAAAAGAAAAAAAATATCACATCGTCAAGATGTTTTTTAACGAGTAAACGAGGAAGAAAAGACTATGCAGTATATCAGGGAGCTTGCGGAATATAACGGAAGCGGCAGGGTAGCGGTGACTTTTGGAAAGTTTGATGGATTACACAGAGGCCATCAGGTGCTTGTGACAAAAGTTCGTGAATTAGGAGAACAGGAGAATATTAACAGCATCGTATGTTCGTTTGACATGAGACCGCTATGGAAGGAAAGAGGGATTACTCCGGAACTTCTGATGGTCGGGGAAGAACGGCAGGAAAGGGTGAAAGACGAAGTCGATTACCTGATCGAATGCCCGTTTACTGAATCTTTCCGTCAGAAAAGTGCGGAGGATTTTATACAGGAGATCATTCATGATCTTTTTCATGCCAAATATGTTGTGGTAGGAACAGACTTTACATTCGGATGTGAGAAACGCGGGGATGTGCATATGCTGGCGGAATATGCAGATCAATATGACTATCAGCTGATCGTCATAGAAAAAGAACGTTATCATGACCGGATCATCAGCAGTACTTATGTAAAAGAAGTGGTAAAAGCTGGAGATGTGGGACTGGCAGAAAAGCTGCTTGGTTATCCATTTGAAGTAGAGGGGATGGTCGAACATGGCAGACAGCTTGGCCGTACGCTCGGATTTCCGACACTGAATGTTGCATGGCCTGACGGGAAGATTGTGCCGGCACACGGAGTCTATTTCTGTAAGATTGATGTACAGGACAAGACCTATCCGGGGATTGCAAATGTCGGTATTAAGCCCACTGTAACGGAAGAGAAGAAGCTGTTGATCGAAGCGTTTCTTTTTGGATATTCGGGAAATGCATACGGAGAAAAAGTCCGGATCAGTCTGATGGAATTCCGGAGACCGGAACAAAAATTCAATGGAATCGGAGCACTGAAAGAACAGATTGATAAGGATATTGCAAAGGGAATGGAATATTTTGGAATTGTATAAATTTCTCTTTACACAGGGAAGTTCATATGATATACTAAGCAACGTTGAAGCCGGTGTTCGGTAACTGGAAACTCCAACCGTTACTTAATATCAGGCGTTTTAATTTAAGAGAATACAGGAGGAAACAAACATGATTTCTAAAGAACAGAAAGAACAGATCGTAGCACAGTATGGCAGAACAGCAGGAGATACAGGATCACCGGAAGTACAGATCGCTATCCTGACAGCAAGAATCAATGACCTTACAGATCATTTCAAAGCTAATCCAAAGGATCACCACTCAAGAAGAGGACTTCTTAAGATGGTAGGACAGAGAAGAGGACTTCTTGCATACCTGAAGAAGACAGACATCGAAAGATATCGTGCATTGATCGAGAAACTTGGATTAAGAAAATAATTCATGATTTTATGGGACATTCGGAAGGATGTCCCTTTTCTATTATCGGAATAAGCAATAAAAGTCATCAGTTAGTCATCAGTGGCAGAGCATGTGAACGATTTTAGGTATAGCTTTTTGTGAAAGTGTATGCTATAATAAATAGGATTGTGGATTGGGAAAACTTCACCGAGACCACTGAAAAGTATATTTGATATAAAAATGTGTTTTTCAGTAGTTTCGGGGTGATCTTGAACCACAAAAGAAAAAATAAAGGAGAACACATTTATGTATAAAACATTTGAGATGGAACTCGCCGGAAGAACCTTAAGAGTTGATGTCGGCAGAGTTGCAAAACAGGCAAATGGTGCTGTGTTAATGCATTATGGTGATACAACTGTACTGTGTACAGCAACAGCTTCAGAGAAGCCAAGAGACGGAATTGATTTCTTCCCACTGAGCGTTGAATACAATGAAAGAATGTATGCGGTAGGAAAGATTCCAGGAGGATTTAATAAGAGAGAAGGGAAAGCATCTGAGAATGCTATCCTTACATGCCGTGTGATCGACCGTCCGATGAGACCACTGTTCCCGAAGGATTACCGTAACGATGTCACACTGGAGAACCTTGTATTATCTGTCGATCAGGACTGTTCACCGGAGCTTACAGCTATGCTTGGTGCAGCAATCGCAACAACAATCTCCGATATCCCGTTTGACGGCCCGATCTCTACTACACAGGTAGGTCTGGTTGACGGAGAATTCGTATTCAACCCTACAGCAGCTCAGAAGGCAGTATCTGACATGGCTTTAACGGTTGCTTCTACAAGAGAGAAAGTCATTATGATCGAAGCCGGAGCAAACGAAGTTCCAGAGCAGCAGATGATCGATGCAATCTTTGCAGCACATGAATTAAACCAGAAAGTAATCGCATTCATTGACACAATCGTGGCAGAATGCGGAAAACCAAAACACGAATATGAAAGCTGTGCAGTTCCGGAAGAACTCTTTGCAGCAATCAAGGAGATTGTTACTCCGGAAGAGATGGAAGTAGCAGTATTCTCCGATGATAAACAGACAAGAGAAGAGAATATCCGTGCCGTAACAGAAAAATTAGAGGAAGCATTTGCTGAAAATGAAGAGTGGCTTGCAGTTCTTCCGGAAGCTGTATACCAGTATCAGAAGAAGACGGTACGTAAGATGATCTTAAAAGACCACAAACGTCCGGACGGAAGAGAGATCGACCAGATCAGACCACTTGCGGCAGAAGTTGACCTGATCCCTAGAGTACATGGTTCAGCAATGTTCACTCGTGGACAGACACAGATCTGCAACATCTGTACTTTAGCACCTCTTTCTGAAGCTCAGAAACTGGATGGTCTGGATGAAGCAGAGACAGTCAAGAGATATATGCATCATTACAACTTCCCATCATACTCTGTAGGTGAGACAAAGCCATCCAGAGGACCGGGACGCCGCGAGATCGGACATGGAGCACTGGCAGAGCGTGCGTTGCTTCCGGTACTTCCAAGCGAAGCAGAATTCCCGTATGCGATCCGTACTGTATCTGAGACATTCGAATCTAACGGTTCTACATCTCAGGCAAGTGTATGTGCATCTTCTATGTCACTGATGTCAGCAGGTGTACCAATCAAGGCTGCAGTAGCAGGTATCTCATGTGGACTTGTTACCGGTGATACAGACGATGATTATCTGGTGCTTACAGATATCCAGGGACTGGAAGACTTCTTCGGAGACATGGACTTCAAGGTAGCCGGTACACATAAAGGTATCACAGCGATCCAGATGGATATCAAGATCCACGGACTGACAAGACCGATCATTGAAGAAGCTATTGCTAAGACAAGAAAAGCAAGACTTTACATCATTGATGAAGTTATGAATAAAGCAATCGATGCTCCAAGAGCAGAGGTTGGAGAATTCGCTCCGAAGATCATTCAGATGCAGATCGATCCACAGAAGATCGGTGATGTTGTTGGACAGCGTGGAAAGACAATCAATGCGATCATCGAGCAGACAGGTGTGAAGATCGACATTACAGATGATGGTGCCGTATCTATCTGCGGAACAGATGCCAAAGGTATGGAAGAAGCACAGAAGATGATCCACATCATCGTCACAGATTTTGAGGCCGGACAGGTTCTGGAAGGAAAAGTTGTCAGCATCAAAGACTTCGGTGCATTCCTTGAGTTCGCACCTGGAAAAGAAGGAATGGTACACATTTCCAAGCTTTCCAAAGAAAGAGTGAATCGTGTAGAAGACGTTCTCACACTTGGCGATGTTGTTAAGGTTGTATGCCTTGGCAAGGACAAGATGGGAAGAATCTCATTCTCTATGAAGGATGTAGCGGAATAAGATTATAATTTAATATCAGATGTTATGTGAATGCCTCGGGGTTCCGGTAGTGGAAGCCTGGGGTGTTTTTTATTACTAAAGTATAGAAAAAGGATGGGAAAACAAGCAAATTGAGCCAGACGTGAAGAAGACTTGCCTGATATCCCTAAGTTATAGTAATATACAATTAGATGAAAGTATATTAGATGAATGAGGAACTATAGATGAAAGAAAAAAAGAAAGTTAGAATAGAAGAATTCGTGTATATGCTGATTGTAATTTGTGTAGTAGTTTTTCTTTTTTACAGTGATTGTATGGATAAATATCTTTATACATTGGATGCTGTGAAGATAGTAAAAAATTGTTTATATATTTTTTTAGGTGGAGGAACTGTAATTTGTTCATTCAGGTTTTGCTGGTTTAGATGCGAACAGGGAATTGTAAAAAAGAGTATATTTTTTATAGGGAAGATAATTGTGGTGATTTGGGCATGGAGATTGATATTACTATATTTTTGCGTGTATTGTATATATAGAGGACTTGAAAACAAAGATACAGTGAAGTGTTATGGGAATTTTGTAGAATTTATAATAGCAAATGCAATTGAATTAACTGTGTTTTGGGCAACGTTTTTTCTTATCAATGGAAGAACAAGTACTCGTAGGGCGAAAGAAAGTCAATGTCGTGTGCGCTCGTATTTGATTTCTAATCTTTGTCCGGAAGTAATGCTTACGGGATTGATTCTGGTTTTTACAAAAGAACAGAATTTGGATATGATAGCTTCAGAAATAGATGTAAGAAGTGATTTTTTAATAATTCCCTTTTTGATTGCTGGATGGATATATATAGTGAAGAAGATTGTAAGGATATGTATTTGGTGTTATGATTGGGAACAAATGTATGGAGAAGAATTAAAAGAAAAAGGAATTGCACCGAATATTGAAACGGTGCCGTTTCCGGATTAAGAAAATTGGTATGGCAGGAATATTTGAAGTAAGGGAAAGAGGGGCGGATGATGAGGACATGGAATAGCAGCTTTTTTAATACAGGAGATTGATGAAAGGTCAGTCTCTTGGTGTTTTAGTTTTTAAAGTTAATCTTGCAATAGAGAAAAATATATGATACATTTAAAATAGATAGGGATAAAAAGCTTTGTGTGAGGGAAAAGGATAGAAAAAGAGAAAGAAGGTGTGAGTGTATGAATTATGCTATAAGAACAGATTATCCTTTTAGAACAACGAAAAAAGTAATAATGAAAACGAAGTTGTCACCAGAAGCAAAAGCTATCAGAGATTTTTATAATACACACAATGTTTCAGTGGTTGTTGATTCTGTTACTGATGAAGCGGAGTTGATTGTAACCGAGGTGAAAGATGAATAGAAAATTAAATGTTGTTCAATATAATGCCAGTTTGCAAAAACTGGCATCATCTTTCCATTCTGGAAACTGGTATTTAGATCAATTTTTAAGACAAAATATTGCTTTAGATGAAAATTATGGAAAAACGTATGTTTTGTTATCACAAAACAATAAATGTATTATCGGATATTACAATTTAAGTACAGGGTACTTAGAAAGTGTAGAAGAAAATCAAGTGAGAAAAATAGGTGGAGCAGTACATATTAATTGTTTTGCTTTGACAGAGCAGTATCAAGGAATCTTACAGGAATTGAGTTCTGAAGGAATGAAAATAAAGTTTTCTGATTATTTTTTTGTAGAATGCTTAAATAGAATAAGAGAAATACAGAAAGAAAAAGTTGGATTTTCATTTATAACTTTATGTTCAACTATGGAAGGATATCATTTGTATTATAGAAACGGATTTAATGAATTGGATTCGGACATGCACTTTTCTGTAGAAGAAGCAGAGATAAAATGTATTCCGATGTATATGGCAATGGATTTAGAAGAATAATTCAAAAGCCAATATTGGGGAATGCTTAAACAAAAAATGTATTAAACCAGGATTTTGAGAAGATAGCAAAGAAGAATCTAGAAAATGTTAAATTATCTGAACTTCATCGAACGGAAGATATCCTGAAAGCAGCTACAGACAAGGCGTATCAGAAAAAATTGTTTGAAGAATTCGGACTATAGAATATTTGTATAGAGAACCTGCCACTGGCAGATTCTCTTACATACTTTGGTATTAAAAGGTGATATGAAATAAAAACCCAAATTTCATATCATCTTTTTGCGTTCCTAGAAAAATACCAGTCATAATCTCTATTCATCCACATATACATGGGTGTAAAGAGGTGATGAACATGAAAGAAGATACAATCTTAAAAGTCCTGCCATGGGATGTCAGAAGTATTATACAAAAGGAAAAGCTGGAGTTCGAATACTTACAGGAAATCCGTCTCCGGGAGGGAAAGCCGCTGATCTTCCTGTATCATGACACAGAAGTTATCCCCGGAGCGAAAGCCAGACGGCCATACCTGGTGACGAAAGATAATATCCGCGAAATGCTGGAATACATCAGTAATTATTCCCTATATGCGTGCGAGCAGGAGATGCGGCAGGGATTTATCACAATCGAAGGAGGACACAGAGTGGGATTGTCGGGACAGGCTATTATGGAAAATGGGAAGGTAAAGAATCTGAAATACATTTCTTCGGTGAATATCCGTGTAGCACATGAGATGATCGGATGCGCCGATGCGGTATTTCCCTATATTGTATGTAACCGGTTGTTATGTCATACATTGATCGTATCGCCGCCGGGATGTGGTAAGACGACACTGTTAAGAGATCTGATCCGTCAGATATCGGAAGGAAATTCCTGGCTTCCGGGACTTGCGGTAGGTGTGGTGGATGAACGTTCGGAGATTGGCGGCTGCTATATGGGTGTGGCGCAGAATCATCTTGGAATCCGTACGGATATTCTGGATGGGTGCCCGAAAGCAGAAGGGATGATCATGCTGATCCGTTCAATGGGACCGCAGGTGATCGCTGTGGATGAGATTGGAACACCGGAAGATGTACATGCCATAGAATATGCCATGCACTGTGGATGTAAGATGCTGGCAACCGTACATGCAGAGTCAATGGAAGAACTTAGGAAAAAACCACTGTTCAACCGGATGATCGGAGAAGGAAGGTTCGAACGGTATATTTTACTTGGAAATGACGCACACGTGGGACAGATCGAAGGAATCTTTGATAACAGGGGAAGCCTTCTATACAAAGAAATGATGGAAATGGCGAAATGATAAAAGGAATCGGGGCAGTCATGGTCATTCTTGCAGGCGGGGGCTGGGGAATGTTGCAGGCTGCAAAAATAGAAGAGTGTTACAGACAGATGCGATATCTGAGAAAACTGATTTTTCGGATCAGAAGTGAGATTCGTTATTCCAGACAGGTGCTT
Source organism: Dorea amylophila (assembly GCF_025567265.1). Classification (NCBI taxonomy): domain Bacteria; kingdom Bacillati; phylum Bacillota; class Clostridia; order Lachnospirales; family Lachnospiraceae; genus Dorea; species Dorea amylophila. The sequence goes on from NZ_JAOQJW010000013.1 coordinate 52,087, forward strand.
CCGGAAGCGTTTCTGCATGTAGGGAGCGAAGCACAGGAACCGTATAAGATGTGGCTGCTTTCTTTGTGCGAGAGGCTGACGAAAAGACAGGGTACAAGTCTGGCGGGAATATGGGAAGAAGAGACGAGGAAATATCTTGCGGAAACCGGAATCCCACAGGATATGATGGAGAGTCTGATACGCCTGGGCAGTGAATTGGGAACGATCGATATCGAGATGCAGGTGAAGACATTGGATCTGTACCTGGAACAAATGGAACAGAAAATGGAGGACATGAGAACGGAGCAGAAGGAGAGAATCCGTCTGTACCAATGTGTCGGAGTGACCGGAGGCATATTTCTGGCAATTATCCTCCTGTAAAAAATAGGAGGCAGTATATGAGTGTGAATCTGATATTTAAAATTGCGGCGGTAGGGATTCTTGTATCCATACTTTGTCAGGTGTTAAAGCACAGCGGAAGAGAAGAACAGGCATTCTTGACCAGTCTGGCAGGACTTTTACTGGTTTTATTCTGGATCGTGCCATATATCTATGATCTGTTTGAATCTATCCAGGATCTGTTTTCGTTATAAAATGTGTGATGTCTGAGAAGTATGTGCTATATGGGATGGGAGGCGGAACATATGAGTATGCTGCAGATCGGAATACTGGGAGTAGCAGGAGTTCTTCTGGCTTTGCAGTTCAAAAGTGGTAAATCCGAATATGGCATCTATATCAGTATTGTTCTTGGTCTTTTGATCTTTGCCACTTTGCTTGGGAAGATCAGCCTGATCAAAGATGTGTTGAATGAGATCAACAGCGTTGCCGGGCCTGGCAATGATTATTGGAAAACATTGTGGAAGATTCTTGGGATCACATATGCGGCCGAATTTTCTTCGGCAATATGTAAAGATGCGGGGTATCAGACGATTGCATTACAGATCGAAGTGTTCGCCAAGATTACGATCCTGGTGTTAAGTCTTCCGGTGTTAAGTGCGCTTTTGCAGACGATACGGGGATTTCTGGTATGAGATGTAGTGCGGGATATAAAAAAATAACGGGTATTTATATCGGGTGCGTCTTAATATTTTTGCTATTGTTTCCGGCGTTGGAACATATTGGAGTTACATATTGTTATGCAGCGGATCCAGAACAGGAACAACAGAAAATAAAAGAAAGCATCCTCTCAGAATTTGAATACGGCAAAATTGACGATTCCTTACAGTCTCTGTTCCCTGAAAAACGGATCATATTTAAAGAAGTAATATCGGAAATCTTAACCGGAAATCTGAAGGCATCTGCAAAGCTTCTTTCAGAATTCGTCAGGGAGCAGATGTTTTATCTGCTTCAGACGGGCAAAAAGAATTTGATACATATTTTGCTGATTGCAATGATTGCAGCATTCATGAATCAGTTTGCAGGTACCCTTCAGAACCGACAGGTGGCAAGTGTCGGATTCTATATGATTTACATGTTATTGGCGGCACTGACGGTCGCTGCTTTTGATGTGGTTCTTAAGTGGGTGGAATCCGGGATACGGAATATCACTGCTTTTATGGGAGTATTCTATCCGGTTTATTTTCTGGCGGTTGCGGTGGCGAAGGGAAGTGTGACAGGGGTGGCATTTTACAATCTTGTTCTGTTTTTAATCTATGCGGTTGAGATCATAATCGGAAATGTACTGCTGCCGATGGTGAGGGTATATATGATCATCCGTATCCTGAATTTTCTGGGACCGGAAGATATGTTGGAGAAATTATCGGAATTCCTGGAAATTGTCATCCGCTGGACGCTTAAGACAGCACTTGCGTGTGTCATCGGTGCGAACCTGATCCAGGGAATGATCAGTCCTGCGATCGATACGGTGAAAAGAAGCACCGTACTGAAAGGTGCAGAGGCAATCCCGGGAATAGGCAATCTCCTGGGCGGAATGACGGAGGTGGCGCTTGGAACGGCAGTACTGGTAAAGAATGGAATCGGGATGGCAGGAGCGGTGATCTGTATTGCCCTGTGTGTCATACCGTTAGTCCAGACTGCGGGAACAGCTCTTCTTTATAAGCTTGCGGCTGCCATGATCCAGCCGGTGTCGGATGAACGTGTCACGGGCTGCGTAGAAGCGGTAGGAGAAGGATGTCAGATACTGCTGCAGATTGTATTTACTGTGGGAGTGTTATTTCTGCTGACGATCGCAATCGTGGCGGCGGTGACGAATGCATGACCAAAAAGGAGCGGGACAGATGGAGTTTATCTATAACTGGATCTTAAAGTTATCATTTTTTGCAGTGCTTGGAAGCATGATCTTACAGATGCTGCCGGATCATGGGTTTCAAAAATATGTCCGTTTCGTTCTGGGACTGATTCTGACAGCAATGTTGGTTGTTCCGGTATTGGAATTATTGGATAAGAGAACCGCATTTGAAGAAATTTATCATAACAGTGTATATAAGATTCAGGTCAGTGAACTAGAAGAAAAAAGTCAGAAAGTTCAGGAAGAGATTCTCAGGATAGACGGACAGAATGATGAAAATACAAGCCAGAACAGAAGAATCGAGGTGGAGCAGATTGAAATCGGCAAAGAATCTGAGTGAATTGTTTCCGAACAAACTTACAAACTGGAAAAAGTTTTCGTTTAAAAATCTAAAAAAAGATCAGCTCCTGATTCTGCTTCTTGCAGGAATTCTTCTGATGGTGATCGCAGTTCCGGCAGGAAAGACGAAAGAACATGCTTCGTCCGCATCAGACGGCAATACAGGAAAAACTGTAAGGGGGACATCTGATGGGACAGACGAAGAAGCGTATACTACCTATCTGGAAGACCGCCTGAGCCGGATCTTATCGCAGATTGAAGGAACCGGAGAAGTAAAGGTGATGATCACACTGAAATCTTCAGCAGAAAAGGTGCTGGATAAGGATACAGAATCGGATCAGGAAACGGTGATGGAAGAAGACAGCCAGGGAGGAACCAGACAGTCGTCAAAGGCATCCAAAAAAGAAAATACGGTATATGCAAGTGACAGTGACAGCACTACTCAGGGTAGCGGATCTCCATATGTAAGCAAAGAATTAAGTCCCGAAATCGAAGGTGTGGTCGTGATCGCAGATGGCGGCGGGAATGCAGTGGTGAAAGAAAATATCAGCAGTGCGGTCCAGGCATTATTTGATATCGAACCGCATAAGATTAGAATAATGAAAAAGCAGATGAATTAAAGCAGTGTAAAACGGACAGGAGGGCATAACATTGAAAAAGATTGCAAAGAAGAATCAGATTGTGATCGCAACACTGGCAGTGATGATCGCAGCCGCAGGGTATATGAATTACTCGGGCAAATTATTTCCGAACAAGACGAAGACACAGGAGACCAATTCTGAACTCGCGAACAAGGAATTGCTGGATATTTCCGATGAAGATGCATCGGTGTCATCCGGAGATATGAAAAGTCAGGAGGGGGATTCCGGCAGCGGCGCAGACAGCAATGCCGGAAGCACAGATGACGGAAGTGTAGACGGAACACCCGGAGAAGCAGTCCTTACAAATGGATCGGTAAGTTCGGTTGTGTCGCAGGCAAAGGTGAGCAGGGAACAGGTGCGCTCTAAGAATAAAGAAACATTACAGAATATTATCGATAATAAGAATCTCAGCGCCGAAGAAAAAGAAAAAGCCGTGAACCAGATGGTACAGATGACGGAGACTGCAGAAAAAGAATCGGCTGCAGAGTCACTCCTGGCAGCCAAAGGATTTCATAATTCCGTTGTGAGCATCACGGATGATCAGGCAGATGTGATCGTAGGAGCTTCCGAGTTAAGTGATGCAAACCGTGCGCAGATCGAAGATATTGTGACCAGAAAGACGGGGGTGGCAGCACAGAATATTGTGATCAATCCGGTGAATGCGGATTCGAAGTAAGCTGCAGAAAACAAGGGAAAACCTTGAAAATACAGGAAAAATATGTTTGAGCATTTTAAAGACATATGTTATACTGATTAATAGTGCCTATAAACGGATATACTATAAATTAGGAGTGTATAATATATGTCACAGATTACGAATGAAGTAAAGAATCAGATAAAGAAAAGAAGAACATTTGCAATTATCTCACATCCCGATGCAGGTAAGACGACACTGACAGAGAAGTTCCTTCTCTACGGAGGTGCCATCAATCAGGCGGGAAGCGTAAAAGGAAAGGCAACTGCAAAACATGCGGTTTCTGACTGGATGGAGATTGAGAAAGAAAGAGGTATCTCGGTTACTTCTTCTGTATTGCAGTTTAATTATGACGGATACTGTATCAATATCCTGGACACACCGGGACATCAGGACTTTTCGGAGGATACCTACCGTACCCTGATGGCAGCAGATTCTGCGGTTATGGTTATTGATGCATCCAAGGGTGTCGAGGCACAGACGAGAAAACTGTTTAAAGTATGTACGATGCGCCATATCCCGATCTTTACATTCATCAATAAGATGGACCGTGAAGCAATGGATACATTTGAACTTCTGGATGATATTGAAAATGAACTTGGAATCGCAACATGCCCGATCAACTGGCCGATCGGTTCAGGTAAAGAGTTCAGAGGTGTATATGACAGAGCAAGTAAAAAGGTGGAAATCTTCTCGGATACAAAAAAGGGAACGACGCAGGGAGAAGTAAAGAAGGTAGATATCAATGATCCGGAGATCTCGTGGCTGATCACAGATGATCAGAGAGTGCAGCTGGAAGAAGAGATTGAACTTCAGGATGGTGCCGGAGCAGAATTCGACCAGGAACTGGTAAGCAAGGGAGAACTTTCACCGGTCTTCTTTGGATCCGCGCTTACCAACTTTGGAGTGGAGACATTCCTCCAGCATTTCCTTCAGATGACGACATCACCGCTTCCGAGAACATCTGACAGAGGTCCGATCGATCCGATGGAAGAAGGAGATTTCTCGGCATTTGTATTTAAGATCCAGGCGAATATGAATAAAGCGCACCGGGACAGGATTGCATTTATGCGTATCTGCTCCGGAGAATTCGAAGCCGGTATGGATGTATATCATATGCAGGGCGGAAAGAAAGTACGTCTTTCCCAGCCGCAGCAGATGATGGCAAGCGAGCGTAAGATGATCAGTAAAGCTTACGGCGGAGATATCATCGGTGTATTTGATCCGGGAATCTTTTCAATCGGAGATACACTGACGACCGCACAGGATAAATTCACATATGAAGGGATCCCGACATTTGCGCCGGAGCATTTTGCACGTGTGCGCCAGGTTGATACTATGAAGAGAAAGCAGTTCATTAAGGGAATCAACCAGATTGCCCAGGAAGGTGCAATACAGATATTCCAGGAATACAATACCGGTATGGAAGAGATCATTGTCGGTGTTGTCGGAGTGCTTCAGTTTGATGTGTTAAAATACCGTCTGGAGAACGAATATAACGTGGAGATCCGTCTGGAAAATCTGCCATATGAGTACATCCGCTGGATTGAAAATGAAGAAATTGATCTGGATAAACTGACCGGAACTTCGGATATGAAAAAAGTAAAAGATCTGAAGGGACGTCCGCTTCTGTTATTTGTCAATGAATGGAGCATCCGTATGACGGTAGACAGAAATGAAGGACTGAAACTGACCGAGTTCGGCAGATCATAAAAATATCAGCAGAAATAAAACTCCCGGGATGACTGGGGGTTTTCAAATGTATATAAGTTTGTTATAATAAAAGACAGTGAAAAACCAGACGGGAGGTCGCTTAGAATATGAGTAAAGAAGAAAAAAATACGTATACAATAAAAACAGATGAAAATCTTGGAGAGATCAAGATTGCAGATGAAGTTGTAGCGATCATCGCAGGTCTTGCTGCAATGGAAGTAGAAGGTGTTGCTTCTATGGCGGGAAATGCGACAAGAGAACTGATCAGCAAGCTTGGAATGAAGTCTCTATCTAAAGGTGTAAAAGTAGATGTGCTGGACGGGATCGTAACGGTATCCCTGGCATTGAACCTGAATTATGGTTACAGCATCAAAGACATCACTTCTAAAGTGCAGGAAAAGGTAAAAACTGCAATTGAGAATATGACAGGACTTGAGGTGGCAGATGTGAACATCCGCGTTGCCGGAGTCGAGATACCGGAGGAAGCATAAGTGAAGAGAACAGAGCAGAGAGAACATATCTTTAAGTTGATATTTGGTGCTGATTTTAACGAAGAAGCAGAACAGGGAACACAGGCAGAACTGTATTTTGAACAGATCGAAGGCGCCACAGAAAAAGATATGCAGTATATCAGTGAAAAAGCGCAGAAAGTTGTAGAGAAGATTGATGAAATCGATGCAATGATCAATGAGCATACGACCGGATGGAAGACAGGACGTATGAACAAGGTAGATCTTACAATCCTGAGACTTGCGGTTTATGAGATGAAGTGGGACGAGGATGTCCCGACAGGTGTTGCAATCAACGAAGCTGTCAATCTTGCAAAGAAATACAGCAGTGAAGACGGTGCATCATTTGTAAATGGAGTATTGGCAAAGCTTGCAGATTAATCAGAGGTAGGAAATGGCTCGAAATGTATATACAGTAAAACAGGTGAATGCATATATCAAGAATATGTTCACCCAGGACTTTATGCTGAACCGTATCTATGTAAAGGGAGAAGTTTCTAACTGTAAGTATCACACATCGGGACATATATATTTTTCATTAAAGGATGAGTCCGGAACGATTGCCTGTGTCATGTTTGCGGGGCAGCGAGGCGGGCTCTCTTTTCATATGAGAGAAGGACAGCAGATCATTGTGCTTGGTTCCGTAAATGTCTATGAAAGAACCGGCGCTTACCAGCTTTATGCGAATGAGATCCGGCTGGATGGAGAAGGAACACTTTATGAGAAGTACCAGATGCTGAAGCAGGAACTCGAAGAGATGGGAATGTTCGCACCCGAATATAAGCAACAGATTCCGGCATATGCAAAGCGGATCGGTGTTGTGACTGCGCCGACGGGAGCTGCAGTCCGGGATATCATGAATATATCTGCGAGACGCAATCCGTATGTACAGCTGATTCTTTATCCGGCTCAGGTGCAGGGAGAAGGCGCCAAAGAGTCCATTGTGCGGGGAATCCGTATGCTGGAGATGAAAGAAGTAGATGTGATCATCATTGGAAGAGGCGGCGGCTCGATCGAAGATCTGTGGGCCTTCAATGAAGAAGAAGTGGCAAGGGCAATCTTCGACTGTACGGTTCCGGTGATATCGGCGGTAGGTCATGAGACAGACGTGACAATCGCAGATTACGTGGCAGACTTACGTGCCCCGACACCTTCGGCGGCTGCGGAGCTTGCAGTGTGGGATTACAGACAGGTGGAGAATTATTTGGCAGAATGCCGTCTGCGCATGAATCGGAGTGTAGCAGGAGCCGTCCGTATGAACCGTCTGCGGCTGAAAGAGATGGAGACCAGACTTTCTTATCTGCATCCGCGTCATAAGTTACAGGAACAGCAGCAGAGGCTGGCTGAGCTGGAAGATGAACTCCGTCAGATGATGAATGACCGTGTGAAGGAAGCAAGATACCGTCTGGCGATCCAGATCGAGAAGATGAATGGATTGTCTCCGATCCGGAAGCTGAATCAGGGATTTTCTTATGTAGAAGAAGCGGATGGCAGTGTGATAAAGAGTATCCGGCAAGTAAAAAAAGGTGATGAACTGACGGTGTATGTGACAGACGGACTGATTCAGACATCCGTAGAAGCTGTGCAGAATAAGACGTATGAGATATAAATGATGCCGGTGCAAAGCACGGAACAAATAGAACAGACAGATACCAGGAGAAACAAATGGCGGAAAAAAAAGGACAATCTTTGGAAGAACAGAGCCTTGAGGAGATATTCTCAGATCTGGAACAGACGATAAAAAAGATGGAAGAAGGAGAGATTTCACTGGAGGAATCTTTTCAGCTGTATCATCAGGGCATGGATATGCTGAAAGCCTGTAACAGCAAGATCGATAAAGTAGAAAAGAAGATGCTGTTATTAGATGAAGAGGGTGAGGAACATGAATTCTAAAGAAGAATTTACAATACAGATGAAAACGAAAGTGGCAGAGATCGAAGAAATCCTGAAACGATATCTTCCGGAGGCAGAAGGATATCAGAAGGTGATCATGGAGGCAATGGAGTACAGTCTGATGGCAGGCGGGAAAAGACTCCGGCCGATGCTGATGCAGGAGACCTGCAGACTTTTTGGAGAAGAACCGGAGACATTAAAGCCTTTTATGGCAGCACTTGAGATGATCCATACATATTCACTGGTGCATGATGATCTTCCGGCAATGGATAATGATGAGTACCGCAGAGGCAGAAAGACGACACACATTGTATACGGGGAAGATATGGGAATCCTGGCAGGAGATGCACTTTTGAATTACGCATTTGAGACAGCATTCCGGGCATTTGAGCAGTCTCCGGAAGACAGTCTTAAGATCGGGCGTGCACTTACTGTCCTTGGGAGAAAAGCAGGTATCTATGGAATGATCGGCGGGCAGGTGATCGATGTAAAAGAGACCGGACATGCGGTTTCAAAAGATGTGCTGGATACCATATATGAACTGAAGACGGGCGCTCTGATCGAATGTGCAATGATGATCGGCGCAATCCTCGGTGGTGCTTCGGATGCAGAAATACAGAGCGTAGAAAAGATTGCACATTATGTAGGTGTTGCATTCCAAATCCAGGATGACATTCTGGATGTGACGAGTACAGAAGAGGTACTTGGAAAGCCGATCCACAGTGATGAGAAGAATCAGAAGACCACTTATGTAACACTTCTGGGAATTGAACAGGCACAGAAGAAAGTGGAAGAATTATCGAATGAAGCAATTGCACTGCTTCATCAGTTTACAGGGGAGAATGCGTATCTGGAACAGTTACTGATACAGCTGATTCACAGAGACAGATAAAGGGGATACCTTGTTATGTTAGAAAGAATTCAAAAAGCAAATGATATAAAAGATCTGAAGCCGGAAGAACTTCCGGAACTGGCACAGGAGATCCGAAAGTTCCTGGTCGAGAAGATCAGTAAAACCGGAGGACATCTGGCATCGAATCTCGGCGTAGTAGAACTTACAATGGCAATGCATCTGGTCTTTGATCTGCCGAAGGATAAAATTATATGGGATGTAGGCCATCAGTCCTATACACATAAGATCCTGACCGGAAGAAAAGGCGGATTTGATGACCTGAGAAAATATGGCGGGATGAGTGGATTCCCGAAGAGAAAAGAAAGTGCATGCGATGCATTTGACACCGGACACAGCTCTACTTCTATCTCGGCGGGGCTTGGGTATGTGTGCGCAAGAGATCTGCAGAGGGAAGATTACAGTGTGATCTCGGTAATCGGAGATGGATCGCTGACAGGTGGGATGGCATATGAAGCACTGAATAATGCATCCACGCTTAAAAAGAATTTTATCATTGTATTGAATGATAATCATATGTCTATTTCGGAAAACGTTGGAGGAATGTCGGATTATCTGGCAAAGCTGCGTACGGCGGACTTCTATACAGATCTGAAAAAAGGTGTAACAAATGTACTGCATAACGTTCCGGTCGTGGGAGATCCTGTGATCGAGCGTATCCGCAAGACCAAGAGCAGTCTCAAACAGCTGATCGTTCCGGGGATGTTCTTTGAAGACATGGGAATCACCTATCTAGGGCCGATCCAGGGGCATAATATCCCGACGATGGTACGTGCATTTAAAGAGGCAAGAAAGATTGAAGGACCGGTATTGCTTCATGTAATTACCAAAAAAGGAAAAGGATACGGGCCGGCAGAAGAAAAGCCGGAAAAATTCCATGGAATCGGACCGTTCCGGGTAGAGACGGGAGAACCGGAAAACCCGAAAAAGAAAGATACGTATACAGATGTTTTTTGCAAAGTAATGTGCGATGAGGCGGCAAGAAATGATAAGCTGGCAGCGATCACAGCAGCAATGGAAGATGGCACGGGACTTGCAGGATTCCGGAAAAAATATCCGGACCGCTTTTTTGATGTGGGAATTGCAGAAGAACATGCAGTGACATTTGCGGCGGGACTCGCAGCAGGTGGAATAAAGCCGGTATTCGCCGTGTATTCGTCATTTTTACAGAGGGCATATGACCAGATGATCCATGATGTGGCACTTCAGAATCTTCCGGTAATGTTTGCAGTAGACCGTGCAGGTCTAGTGGGAAACGACGGGGAAACCCATCAGGGAATCTTTGATCTGTCCTACTTAAGCACTATCCCTAATATGGTTGTACTGTCGCCGAAGCATAAATGGGAACTGGCTGATATGATAAGATTCGGTATCGCATATGATGGTCCGGTAGCCATCAGGTATCCTAGAGGCAGTGCATGCGATGCCTGTCCGGAATTCAGAAGTCCGGTAGTATACGGAAAGAGTGAAATGCTATACGAAGAACGGGAGATTGCAGTGATCTTTGTCGGACATATGTTTGGCGAGGCGCTGGAGGTCAGAAAACAGTTAAAAGAAGCCGGATATCACTGCTCGCTGATCAATGCAAGATTTGTAAAACCACTGGATACAGAGATGCTGGATCACCTGACAGAGCAGCACAAGCTGATCGTTACGATCGAAGAAAATGTAAGATCCGGCGGATTCGGTGAACATGTAACAGAGTATCTGATGAGGACGGGTTCGGATACGAGAGTGCAGATCCTAGCACTTCCGGATGAATATATAGAGCATGGCAATGTGGAGGTTCTGCGCAAAGAGACTGGTCTGGATGTAGAGACCATGACAGCGAAGATCCGTAAGTTATATGAGACATTATAGATATGTGACACGATAGATAACAGGAGAGATTATGAAAGAACGATTAGACGTATTACTGGTAAAGAGAAATCTGGCAGCTTCCAGAGAAAAGGCAAAAGCCATCATTATGTCCGGAATCGTATATGTAGATGGGCAAAAAGAAGATAAGGCCGGGACTACTTTTCCGGAAGAAGCTATGATCGAAGTACGCGGACATACGCTTCCGTATGTCAGCCGCGGAGGATTGAAACTGGAAAAAGCAATTAAGAACTTTGATGTGAACGTAGAAGGAAAAGTATGTACGGATGTAGGTTCTTCTACGGGTGGGTTCACAGACTGCATGCTGCAGAATGGCGCGGTAAAGGTATTTGCGATTGATGTGGGACGCGGACAGCTTGACTGGAAATTAAGACAGGATCCACGCGTAGTGTGTATGGAAAAGACGAATATCCGTTATGTGACACCGGAAGATATAGGGGAACCGGTGCAGTTTTCATCCATTGACGTATCCTTCATCTCACTTACGAAAGTACTGCTTCCCATCCGTAATTATCTGACGGATGAAGGACAGATCGTAGCATTGATCAAGCCGCAGTTCGAAGCAGGCAGGGAAAAGGTTGGAAAGAAAGGCGTTGTACGTGAGAAGAGTACACATATAGAAGTGATTCATAAAGTGATCGATTATGCAATGTCTATTGGATTTGAAGTGCTGAATCTGGAATTTTCTCCGATCAAAGGACCGGAAGGCAATATCGAATATCTGGTCCACTTACAGAAATGTGAAGCGACTGACAGAATCTCGCCGCAGATCGATGTCGAAAAGACGGTAGATCTGTCGTTTGCTACACTTGCGAAAGGTTAGAGGCAGATGTTAAAAAAGTTTTGGATCGTTACCAATGACGGGAAAGATACGAATCATGCGGTGACAGGAAAAGTAAAAGAATTGCTGGAGATAGCAGGAAGAAACTGTGCATTGTGTGAAAAGGATGCAGAAAAGAATATTATCAGGGAACGGATTCCGGACATGATAGACTGTGCGATCGTGATCGGCGGTGACGGAAGTCTGATTGAAGTGGCAAGAACACTTTGGAAAAGAGATGTTCCAATTTTGGGTATCAATATGGGAACGCTTGGGTATCTTACAGAAGTAGAAGTGAATAATCTGGAAGAAGATATCACGCAGATGCTGCAGGGTGATTATCTGTATGAAGAACGCATGATGTTAGAAGGAACATTTCGGGATGGGAAAAAGGATGTCGCGCTAAATGATATTGTTGTGTCGCGAAGGGGCGATGACCTGCGCATTATTTATTTCAAATTGTTTGTAAACGGGGAACTTTTGAATTCTTACGAAGCGGATGGAATTATCATATCCACACCGACCGGATCTACGGCATACAATCTGTCGGCCGGAGGTCCGATCGTGGAACCGACAGCGTCACTTACCGTGATCACACCAATCTGCTCTCATGCATTGAATACAAGAAGTATTGTTCTGTCTTCAGACGATGAGATCGTAATTGAGATCGGGGAAGGACGAAGAGGAAATATCGAAAAAGTACTGGTCACATTTGACGGTGCGACCAGTGTGCCGATCCAGACCGGGGATAAGCTGACAATCTGTAAGGCGGAAAAGACGACAAAGATAATGAAGATCAATAAAATCAGTTTTTTGGAAATATTACGGAGAAAGATGAAGGGAAATTGATGAGATGAAAGTAAACAGACATGCGAAGATCATAGAACTGATCAACAAATATCATATTGAAACGCAGGAAGAACTGGCAGAATATCTGAACCGGGAAGGGTTTAAAGTAACACAGGCAACGGTATCCAGAGATATCCGGGACCTGAAGCTTACAAAGATACCGTCTGAGAACGGCAAGCAGAGATATGCACTGCATCAGCATCAAGAGAGTGCAATGAGTGAAAAATATATCCGTGTCTTAAGAGAAGGATATCTGTCCATGGATATGGCGCAGAATATCCTGGTGATCAAGACAGTAGCAGGAATGGCAAGTGCGGTATGTGCGGCACTGGATGCAATGAAATGGAATGAGATTGTCGGAAGTATTGCAGGGGATGATACGATCATGTGTGCGATCCGAAGTGTGGATGACACGGTAAAAGTAATGGACAAGATCAGCAAGATTATCTTATAGGAGGATGCATGTTACAGTATTTACATGTGAAAAACCTGGCTTTGATCGATGAGATTGAAGTAGAGTTCGGCAGAGGACTGAACATATTAACTGGAGAGACCGGTGCCGGGAAGTCGATCATTCTTGGCTCGGTCAATCTTGCTCTTGGCGGGAGATATACGAAAGATATCCTCCGACAGGGAACGAGATACGGACTGGTAGAACTGACATTTTCGGTAGAAAGTGAACGACAGATCCGCAGATTAAAAGAACTGGATGTTTACCCGGAGGACGGGTTTGTTACGCTTCAGAGAAGGCTGATGGAAGGAAGAAGTGTCAGCAAGATCAATGGAGAGACGGTGCAGATGGCGACGCTTAAAGCAGTATCCGCCATCCTGATCGATATTCACGGACAGCACGAACATCAGTCATTGCTTTATAAAAAGAATCATCTGGCAATAGTGGATGCATTTGCCGGAGAAGAAACGAAAAAGCAGAAAGAAAAAGTGGCGGAAACATGGCAGCAGTATAAAGAAAAAATAAGAGAACTGTCGGAAGCAGGAACAAATGGATCCGAGCGGGCAAAGGAACTGGCTTTTCTTAAGTTTGAAGTGGATGAGATCGTCCGGGCAGAATTAAAAGAGCACGAAGATGAAGAACTGGAAGCATGTTACCGGCGCATGTGTAACGGAAAGAAGATTGCCCAAAGTGTTGCGGAATGCTACCAGTATACGGGTGAAGATGGGGAAAGTGCGAGCGAAAAGCTTGGAAGGGCACTCCGAACACTGTCGGAAGCTGTGGATGCCGATGAGCAGCTGTCACAGTTATATACCCAGCTGGCGGATGTAGACAATCTGCTAAATGATTTTAATCATGAACTGGCAGAATATCAGAAAAACTGTGAATTCTCGGATGAAGAATTCTATGAGACAGAAAAGCGGCTGAATGAGATCAATCATCTGAAGACAAAGTATGGGAATTCTTATGAAGAGATCATGGCATACTGTAAGAAGCAGGAAGAACGAATCGGGATTCTGGAAAATTATGATACTTATATGCAGGAACTGGAGAAATCCTGTGAGCAGTTGTCGCAGAAGTATCTGGAACTGGCAGGAAAGCTTTCGGCACTGCGGCAGAAGAAGGCTAAAATGCTTGAAAAAAAGATTCAGAAAGGTCTTGAAGATCTGAATTTTGAACAGGTACAGTTTGAGATACATTTTGCGGAAAAGAAAGAATATGCCAAAGATGGCATCGATGATGTGGAATTCAGGATCTCGCTTAATCAGGGACAGCCGGTGAAGCCGCTGACAGAAGTGGCATCCGGCGGGGAACTTTCCAGAATTATGCTGGCGATCAAAGCGGTAATGGCAGACAAAGATGAGATCGAGACGTTGATCTTTGATGAGATCGATGTCGGGATCAGTGGACGTACTGCTCAGAAGGTTTCGGAAAAAATGGCACTGATCGGAAAAGAACACCAGGTGATCTGTATTACGCATCTGGCGCAGATCGCAGCTATGGCAGACCGGCATTTTTTGATTGAAAAAAAGACAGAAGATGCCGTGACACGAACGCAGATCTATCCATTGAATGAAGAAAATTCCGTGGAAGAACTTGCAAGGATCCTTGGCGGAGCCAGGATCACAGATACGGTGATGCAAAGTGCCAGAGAGATGAAAAATCTGGCATCACAGATGAAATAAAAAACGTAAAGATCCAGAGTATTTTTTCTGAAATATCATATACTAAGACAGACATTTGTAACAGAGTGTCTGTTTTTTTATTGCTGTGCAGACAAAAGACAGGATGGAGTGTGGAATATGAGAAAATACTGGTATCGTAGATTCCTGCTTGTGCTGCTTGTGTTATCTGTCCTTGGTTATGCAGGATATGAAATTACAAAGCGGCAGGAACAGGGGAGAAAAAAAGAAGTAAGTGCAGATACGGTTTCTTCGGACACTGTGATCCCGGGAGGAATGCCGGTTGGGATCTATCTGGAGACGGAAGGGGTCATGGTCTTAGGTACAGAGAAGATTACCGGAGCGGATGGGAAAATGACAGAACCGGCCAGGCATCTTGTGAAAGCTGGGGATTATATAGTGGAATGTAACGGAAAGAAGATTGCCGATAAAAAGAGGCTGCAGGACACATTAAAAAAGCTGGATGCGGAAGAAGTGGTCCTAAAGCTCAGGAGAGATTCCGGATATCTGGATGTGAAGATAAAACCGGTGCGGAATAAAAAGAATCAGTACATGCTGGGAATATGGGTAAGGGACAATGCACAGGGGCTTGGAACGGTGACATTTCTGAACACGGACAGTCGTTTTGGAGCATTGGGGCATGGAATCCATGACACAGATACGAACACTCTGATGGAGATTAAAGACGGAAGGGTCTACGAGACCAGCATTCGCAGTATCCAGAAAGGAGCAGGAGGGGAACCGGGCGGGATAGAAGGAATCATCGTCTATAACCGGTATAATGTTCTGGGAACTATTGATAAAAATACAGATTGTGGGATATTCGGAACCCTTGAACGTACAGACAACCTGTTCCGGAATACAGAGCCGGTCGGCATTATGGCAACGGATGAGATCAAAAAAGGGGATGCGGTTATACGATGCTGTGTAGAAGGAAAAGTAAAAGAATACAAAATTCGTATAACAAAAACCGACAAACATACAAAAGAAGAAAATAAAGGTCTGGAGATCAAGGTGACAGATCCGGAACTTCTTGAGATTACAGGCGGAATCATACAGGGAATGTCCGGGGCACCAATCCTTCAGAACGGGAAAATCGCTGGTGCAGTCACCCATGTATTCGTCAATGATCCTGCAAGGGGATATGGGATTTTTATCGAAAATATGCTGAAACATGTAGAATAATTAGAATATTGTCGATGCAGGTCAGGTTTTTACGACAGCATTTTCTTGTTCGAAAATTACAGGAATTATATAATAAAACTCGACATGATTATTAAGGGACAAGGAGGCATAACGTAAAATGAGAGAAGTTAATGTAGCAATCGCTGACGACAATGAGAGAATTTTGGATATGCTGGGGGAAATCATAGAGCAGGATCATGATCTGAATCTGATAGGCAAAGCCAATAATGGAGAAGATATATATCGTCTGATCAAAGAAAAAGAACCGGATGTAGTACTACTGGATCTGATCATGCCTAAGCTCGATGGTTTAAGTGTGATGGAAAAAATAAATGCAGATGACCAGATCACCAAGCGTCCGGAATTTATCATAGTAACGGCTGTTGGACAGGAACGGATCACAGAAGATGCTTTCCGAAAAGGAGCAAGTTATTATGTGATGAAACCATTTCACAATGATATGATCTTAAGCCGGATCAAAGATGCAGGAAAAGGAGAGAGGCGGAATAGTTCTGAAGCAATACCCGGAAGCACAGTGCAGAAGAAGCCGGAATATAATCTGGAGACGAGGGTGACAGATATGATCCATGAGATCGGAATACCGGCACACATCAAAGGATATCATTACCTGAGAGATGCGATCATCATGGCAGTGGATGATATGGATGTATTAAATGCAATCACAAAAGTTCTGTATCCGACGATCGCTAAGATGCACCAGACGACGGCAAGCAGAGTAGAAAGAGCAATCCGCCATGCAATCGAAGTTGCATGGAGCAGAGGAAAACTGGATACACTGGATGAACTCTTTGGATATACAGTAAGCAACGGAAAAGGTAAGCCGACAAACTCGGAATTTATTGCACTGATCGCAGATACGATCCGTCTGGAAAATAAAAACCGGTAAACAACCCTTTTATTCTGAATAAAAATACGTTATAATGATAAAGTATTCTAAGGTTGGGAGGAAAATGCAATGAAGAAAATATTATTTGCGGCATCTGAGTCAGTCCCATTTATCAAGACAGGAGGACTTGCTGATGTTGTCGGCTCATTACCAAAATATTTTGATAAAGAAAAATTCGATGTGCGTGTAATGCTTCCGAAGTATATGTGCATGAAAGATGAATGGAAAGAAAAACTTCAGTATCACACACATTTTTATATGGATCTGAACTGGAGAAAGCAGTATGTAGGTGTTCTTGAAATGGAATACGACGGAATCAGGTTTTATTTTATAGATAACGAGTATTACTTTAACGGATATGCACCGTACGGTGATATATATGCGGATATTGAAAAATTTGCATTCTTCTCAAAAGCTGTATTAAGCGCACTTCCATTGATTGATTTCAGACCAGATATCATTCACTGTCACGACTGGCAGACAGGGCTGGTTCCAATCTATCTGGATAATTTCAGATATGGCAATGAATTTTACCGTGGAATCAAGACGGTCATGACCATACATAATCTGAAATTCCAGGGAACATGGGATCCGAAGCGTGTCAGAGATATTACCGGATTACCTCAGTATTATTTCGCACCGGATAAACTGGAGGCATATAAGGATGCAAACTACCTGAAGGGTGGAATTGTATATGCAGACAGAGTGACGACGGTAAGTAATTCCTATGCAGAAGAGATCAAGACACCATTCTATGGTGAAAAGCTGGATGGTCTTATGAATGCAAGGGCAAATTGTCTGTCAGGAATTGTAAATGGAATTGACTACGAAGATTATAATCCGCTGACAGATAATAAGATTGAGAGAAATTATGATGTCAGCAATTTCCGTAAAGAAAAAATCAAGAATAAGATCGCACTTCAGAAAGAACTTGGTCTGGAGGAAAACCAGAAGACCATGATGATCGGTGTGGTTTCCAGACTGACAGACCAGAAAGGCTTTGATCTTGTTGCCTATGTAATGGATGAACTGTGTCAGGATGCAGTACAGATCGTAGTTCTTGGTACAGGGGAAGAGCAGTATGAGAATATGTTCCGTCATTTTGCCTGGAAATATCCGGGAAAAGTATCTGCAAACATTTATTATTCAGAAGCAATGTCCCATAAGATCTATGCCTCCTGTGATGCATTTCTTATGCCATCCCTGTTTGAACCATGCGGACTCAGCCAGTTGATGAGTCTGCGTTACGGAACAGTCCCGATTGTACGCGAGACAGGTGGATTAAAAGATACGGTAGAGCCATACAATGAGTATGAAAAGACCGGTACAGGATTCAGCTTCATGAACTACAATGCACATGAGATGCTGGCAACTGTACGTTATGCAGAACAGATCTATTACGATAAGAAGCGTGACTGGAACAAGATTGTTGAACGTGCCATGAATAAAGACTTCTCATGGAAGAATTCTGCAAAACAGTACGAAGAATTATACGAAGGAATGTAAAAACAGACTAAAGGAGAACGACAGAAAAAATATGAAAATCAGTGATATATTAGTAGAAAAGACACCGCATCTTTCTTTTGAGGTATTTCCTCCGAAGACAGATGCAGCATATGAAGGAGTATTAAAGGCGACAGAAGCAATTGCAGAATTGAAACCGTCATATATGAGTGTTACATATGGTGCAGGCGGCGGTACCAGTAAGAATACTGTAAAGATTGCATCACATATCAAAGATAAATATAATGTACCAAGCCTTGCACATCTTACTTGTGTATCATCAACAAAAGAAGAAGTGCATCAGGTAATCGATCAGTTAAAGGCATCAGGAATTGAGAATATCCTTGCTCTCAGAGGAGATATTCCACAAGAGAGTGAATTCCCACTTCCGAATCATTATCAGTATGCATATGAGCTGATCGAGGATATCAAGAGTCAGGGAGATTTCTGCATCGGGGCTGCATGTTATCCGGAAGGACATGTAGAGTCCGAACATAAGAAGGATGATATTGCACATCTGAAACAGAAAGTAGACTGTGGTGTAGATTTCCTGACTACACAGATGTTTTTTGATAACAATATTCTTTATAATTTCCTCTATAGAGCGAGAGAAAAGGGTGTTACCGTTCCGGTTATTCCGGGAATCATGCCGGTAACAAATGCAAATCAGGTAAAGAGAATCCTGTCTATGTCCGGAACCAACCTTCCGGAGAGATTCAAAGCAATCGTAGATCGCTTTGGAGATAATCCGAAAGCAATGCAGCAGGCAGGTATTGCGTATGCGACAGACCAGATCATCGATCTGTTCGCAAATGGCATTAACCATGTTCACGTATATTCTATGAATAAACCGGAGGTTGCTGCGGCAATCCAGGCAAATCTTTCAGAGATTCTGAATAAATAGAGGAAGCAAAATGGACGCAAGAACGAAAGAAGCAATTCGTTACTTGGGATATGGCAGACATGCGGTAGATGATCATACGCTGAAGCTTGTGGAAAGCTGTTTTGAAGAACTTTCCCAGGCGGCGTGCGGCAGGATCGTCTACCGCATTTTTGAATTAGAATTCCCGGAGAGTGGAAGAATCCTTCTGGGAAATCTGGATATCCACAGTAAAAATCTTTATAAAAATCTGACGGGATGTAAAAAAGCAGTGCTGCTGGGTGCAACGCTTGGACCGAAAGTTGATCTGCTATTGCGGAAATATTCCATCGGAGATATGGCAAGAGTGGTAACACTTCAGGCGTGTGCGGCTGCTATGCTGGAAGAATATTTGGATGAATGGCAGACTGCTCTGGAAGCAGATATGAAGAAAGAGGGTTATTATATCAGACCGAGATTCAGTCCTGGATATGGAGACTTTGATATTGCACATCAGGATATGATCCTCCGTATGCTGGATACGGCAAAGAAGATCGGGCTGACACTTACCGGCGGCAATATGCTGACACCGTCAAAATCGGTGACGGCAGTGATCGGTCTCAGTGAAACAGAGACTTCCTGCCATATCAAAGGTTGTGAAGTGTGTCAGAAGAAGGACTGCGCATATCGCAGGTCATAAGATACAGGAAAAGGATAGGAGCAGACAGATGTTATTAGAACGACTGGGAAAAGAATTATTATACTTTGATGGCGGCATGGGAACGCTTCTGCAGTCAAAAGGATTGCAGCCAGGAGAACTTCCGGAAGTCTGGAATCTGGAGCATGCAGAAGAGATCGTTGATATTCATAAGTCATATTTCGAAGCCGGCAGTGATATCGTGCTTAGCAATACATTTGGTGCCAATGCGATCAAATTTCATGATTCCAAGTATGGACTGAAAGAAATCGTGACGGCCGGGATCCAAAATGCGAAAAAGGCCGCAGAGCTCGGCGTGCATGATGGAAGAACGACTTATGTAGCGTTAGATGTGGGCCCGACGGGTAAATTATTAAAACCAATGGGTGATCTTTCTTTTGAAGATGCATATGAGGCATTTAAAGAGACCATGATCTATGGAGAAGAAGCAGGAGCAGATCTGATCCATATCGAGACCATGAGTGACAGTTACGAAGTGAAAGCAGCAGTACTTGCAGCAAAAGAGAATACGTCACTTCCGGTATTTGCAACCATGATCTTTGATGAAAAGGGAAAACTTCTGACAGGTGGAGATGTCCCGGCAGTGATTGCCATGCTGGAGGGACTCCGCGTGGATGCACTTGGAATCAACTGTGGTATGGGACCGGAACAGATGCTTCCGATCCTGGAGGATATTCTGAAATACGCATCGGTTCCGATCATCGTAAAACCGAATGCAGGACTTCCGAAGCAGCGTGACGGGGAAGTCTATTATGATGTAGAACCGGAACAGTTTGCCGGATATATGGCAAAAATCGTAGAGATGGGAGCGCATGTGATCGGCGGATGCTGTGGAACAACACCTGCACATATCCAGAAGATGGTTGAGACGACCAGAGAGATGAGCGTAAAGCCGGCAACAAAGAAAGATATCACAATGGTATCTTCTTACGGACATGCGGTCATCCTTGGCGGCAAGCCGATGATCATCGGAGAGAGAATCAATCCGACCGGTAAGAAGAAATTCAAACAGGCATTAAAAGACCACGACATGGATTATATCCTGAAAGAGGGGATTACGCAGCAGGATAAGGGAGCACATATTCTGGATGTCAACGTAGGACTTCCGGATATTGACGAACCGGCGATGATGAAAGAAGTCATCATGGAGCTTCAGAGCGTATCAAGCCTGCCGCTTCAGATCGATACCGTTGATATCACAGCAATGGAAGCGGCGATGCGTATCTATAACGGTAAGCCGATGGTGAACTCTGTAAATGGAAAACAGGAAAATATGGATGCTGTCTTCCCGCTTATTAAGCGTTACGGAGGTGTTGTGATCGGTCTTACGATCGATGAGGACGGAATCCCGGCAACCGCAGACGGAAGAGTCCGTGTGGCAGGAAAAATCATCGAAGAAGCGAAGAAATACGGCATTGACAAAAAAGACATCGTGATCGATGTGCTGGCAATGACGATCAGTTCTGAACCGGAAGGTGCGAAGGTCACGCTGGAAGCACTCAAAAAAGTCAGGGAGATTTATGGTGTCTGTACGGTTCTTGGTGTATCGAACATTTCGTTCGGTCTTCCGTACCGTCCGGCAGTTAATTCAAATTTCTATACGATGGCCATGCAGAATGGATTAAGTGCGGGGATCATTAATCCTTCTTCTGAGGATATGATGCGCTCGTATTATTCATTCTGTGCGCTGATGAATTACGATAAGAACTGCGAGGAGTATATCCGTGTATATGGCAGTCAGAAAGCAGGAACACCTGCACCGGCAGCCAAGGCAGAACTGACTTTAAAAGAGGCCATCGAAAAAGGTCTGAAAGAAGAAGCACATCATGCAACAGGAGAACTGTTAAAGAAACAGGCACCGCTGGAGATCATCAATGAACATCTGATCCCAGCACTGGATACGGTAGGAAAAGGATTTGAAAAGGGAACTGTCTTCCTGCCGCAGCTTCTGATGAGTGCCGATGCGGCAAAGATCGCATTTGCAGTGATCAAGGATGTACTCGCACAGGAAGGCGGGGAAGTCCAGGCGAAGAATAAGGTCATTCTCGCAACGGTAAAAGGAGATATTCACGATATTGGTAAGAACATTGTAAAAGTCCTTCTGGAGAATTACAGTTTTGATGTGATCGATCTGGGGAAAGATGTACCACCGGAAGTGATCGTAGATACTGCAGTGGAGCAGGATATCCGGCTGGTAGGTCTAAGCGCGCTTATGACGACAACGGTTGTAAGCATGGAAGAGACCATCAAGTTATTGAGAGAACGTAAACCTGAATGTAAAGTCATGGTAGGGGGAGCTGTGCTGAATCAGGATTATGCAGATATGATCGGGGCAGATTTTTACGGCAAAGATGCAATGCAGTCCGTATATTATGCACAGAGAGTATTTGAAGAAGAGTAATCAGTGAGCAAAGAATTTCATAAAAATATACAGCAGACAAAAAGGAGACAGAAAAAATGGGATTAATATTACCAGAACATTATGACCCTCGCTTAAGCGTAAGAGAGACACAGGAAGCAATCAAGTACATTCGTGACACGTTCCAGAAGGAATTCGGAAAAGAGATGAATCTGGAGAGAATCTCTGCACCGTTATTCGTAGAAAAAAGCAGTGGTCTGAACGATGACCTGAACGGTGTGGAAAGACCGGTACAGTTTGATATCGCAGGCGTTCCGGGAGAGACAATAGAAGTTGTACATTCCCTTGCAAAATGGAAACGTATGGCATTATACAAATATGGATTCCAGCCGGGTGAGGGACTTTATACAAATATGAACGCGATCCGCAGAGATGAAGAACTTGACAACTTACATTCCTGCTACGTGGATCAGTGGGACTGGGAAAAAGTGATCAAAAAAGAAGAACGTACCGTTGAGACACTGGAAGCTACCGTACGCAATATCTTCAAGATCATCAAACATATGGAACATGAAGTATGGTACAAATATCCACAGGCAGTAAAGAAACTTCCGGAGGACATCTATTTCATCACTTCCCAGGAACTGGAAGATATGTATCCGGATAAGACTCCGAAGGAAAGAGAAAACCTGATCACAAAAGAACACGGCTGTGTATTCCTGATGAAGATCGGTGACAAACTCGCAAGCGGCGAACCGCACGACGGACGTGCACCGGACTACGATGACTGGCAGTTAAACGGAGATATCCTGTTCTGGTTCGAGACACTGAACTGTGCACTTGAGATCTCCAGCATGGGTATCCGTGTAGATGAAAAAGCGCTGGAAGAGCAGCTTGTAAAAGCCGGCTGCGAAGAGAGAAAGAATCTTCCATATCACAAAATGCTGTTAAACGGCGAACTTCCGTACACCATCGGAGGTGGTATCGGACAGTCCAGACTGTGCATGCTGCTTCTCGACCGCGCACATGTCGGTGAAGTACAGGCAAGTTTGTGGCCGGAGCAGATGCGGAAAACCTGCAAAGAACACAATATGATTCTGCTTTAAATTGATTTGTAAATTGATTTTCAAAATTAGTTGATAACATTTTCTCAAGTGTCTATAATAGAACTATAGACTGTCATAAAAATGACAAAGGAAAAATAGGAGGAACTCCAACTATGATGAGAGGCATTAATACAACCGTAAGACGGTTGAGAAGAAAAGTTTTTGAAGAAGTTGCAGCACTTGGCTTCAAAGCAGATGCAGATACTCTATGCGATGATATGGAAGCAATCCCATATGCATTGGTGAATGATGAGACAGAGCAGTACCGTGACAGTGTTTACCGCGCAAGAGCAGTTGTACGAGAACAGGTAAGACTTGCAATGGGACTTTCACTCCGGCCGGAAGACAAACCGGTACATCTGACAGCGGGGGTGGAAGCAAGTAACATATCAGATAAGTATTATGAACCGCCGCTTATGCAGGTAATTCCATCCGCATGCATGAGATGCGAAGCGAAAGGATATGAGGTCAGCAACATGTGCAAAGGATGTCTGGCGCATCCTTGTATGGAAGTCTGTCCGAAGGGTGCGATTTCCATGGTAAACGGCAAATCCCATATTGATCAGGAAAAATGTATCAAATGTGGAAAGTGCAAGAGTGTCTGCCCATATGATGCAATTTCCAAAAAAGAGCGTCCGTGTGCAAAAGCATGCGGTGTAAATGCAATTGAATCGGATAAAATGGGACGCGCCTATGTCAATCCGGACAAATGCGTATCCTGTGGTATGTGTATGGTAAGCTGTCCGTTTGGAGCAATTTCAGACAAATCCCAGATCTTCCAGCTTGCAAGAGCATTGTCGGAAGGCGAGCAGATTATTGCTGAGATCGCACCGGCATTTACCGGACAGTTCGGAGATAATATCAATGCGAGAAACTTAAAAGCAGCACTGGAAGAAATTGGATTTTCACAGGTGTATGAAGTGGCGCTTGGTGCAGATATCGGAGCTGTTGCGGAGGCACATCATTATGTAGAGAAGGTTGCGACAGGAGAATTACCGTTCCTTTTGACATCCTGCTGTCCGTCATGGGCAATGCTGGCAAAGAAATATTTCCCGGATATGATCGATGAAGTGTCTCAGGAACTGACTCCTATGGTCGCTACTGCACGTACGATCAAGAAAGAACATCCGAATGCTAAAGTAGTATTCATCGGACCATGTGCGGCCAAGAAACTGGAAGCGATGCGCAGAACCGTAAGAAGTGATGTTGATTTTGTAGTGACATTTGAAGAACTGCAGGGAATGTTTGATGCGAAAGGAATCGACCTTTCCGAATATGAGGCAGAGTCTTCCTTCCACAATGCAACAGGTGCGGGACGCGGCTATGCGGTTGCAGGCGGCGTGGCATCTGCAATTGAAAAATGTGTAAATGAGTACTATCCGGGTGTGGAAGTAAAGATTGAGCATGCAGAAGGTCTTGCGGATTGTAAGAAGATTCTTTCTATGGCGAAGATCGGAAGAATGAACGGATGTCTGATCGAAGGAATGGGCTGTCCGGGCGGATGTGTAGCCGGTGCGGGAACGAACATCCCGGTGCCAAAAGCACAGAAGAAAGTGAAAGAATTTGTAAAAGCATCCAGCAAGCAGCTTCCGCCAAAAGAACTCGGTGAAATCGAGCTGAAATAAGTAAAAAAGAGACCAAAAAAGAGACAGGCGTAAAGATTGACAAAACGCCTGTCTCTCTTTATAATTAAAAGTTAGTATTGATAAAAATATTTATACTGATTAGATACATGAATGTAGAGCAGGAGGAAATTATGCAGAAGTATGGCGTAAACGAATTAAGAAGAATGTTTCTTGAGTTTTTTGAAAGTAAGGGACATCTGGCAATGAAGAGTTTCTCGTTAGTGCCTCATAACGATAAGAGTCTGTTACTGATCAACTCTGGTATGGCACCATTGAAACCATATTTTACAGGACAGGAGATACCACCGAGAAGACGAGTTACCACCTGTCAGAAATGTATCCGTACAGGAGATATCGAGAACGTAGGAAAGACAGCCAGACATGGTACATTTTTCGAAATGCTTGGTAACTTCTCATTTGGAGACTATTTTAAAAACGAAGCAATTCACTGGACATGGGAGTTCCTTACAGAAGTAGTGGGACTGGATCCAGATAGATTATATCCATCCATTTACCAGGATGACGATGAGGCCTTCGAGATCTGGAATAAAGAGATTGGAATTCCAGAGGAGAGAATCTTCCGTTTCGGAAAGGAAGATAACTTTTGGGAGCATGGAGCAGGACCTTGCGGACCGTGTTCAGAAGTATATTATGACCGTGGAGAAAAATATGGATGCGGAGAGCCAGGATGTACAGTTGGATGTGAATGTGACCGTTACATGGAGATCTGGAACAACGTATTTACACAGTTTGACAACGACGGACATAATAACTATACAGAATTAGAGCAGAAGAACATCGATACAGGTATGGGACTGGAACGTCTGGCATGTATCGTGCAGGATGTTGATTCCATGTTCGATATCGATACATTAAAGGCTTTAAGAGACCATGTATGTAACATGGCAGGAGTAGAGTATCAGAAGGATGATAATACAGATACATCGATCCGAGTACTGACAGACCATATCCGTTCTGTAACATTTATGATCTCTGATGGTATCCTTCCATCAAACAGCGGACGTGGATATGTATTAAGACGTCTTCTCCGCCGCGCATGCCGTCACGGAAGACTTCTTGGAATCAAGGGAGCATTCCTTGTAGAACTGGCACAGACAGTTATTGACGGATCTAAAGACGGATATCCGGAACTGGAAGAAAAGAAAGACTTTATCTTTAACGTAATTGCCAAAGAAGAAGCTCAGTTCAACAAGACAATTGACCAGGGACTTTCTATTCTTGCAGACATGGAAGAAGAGATGAAGAAGAATGGTGAGAATGTTCTCTCTGGAAAGAATGCATTTAAGCTGTATGATACTTATGGATTTCCGATCGATCTGACAAGTGAGATTCTGGAAGAAAAGGGTCTGACTTATGACGAAAAAGGATTCGAAGAAGCACAGAAAGAACAGCGTGCAAAATCCGAAGGAACATTCGGTACACACAACTACAGTGGTAAAGATGCCAGTGTATATGATGAGCTGGATGCAGAATTATCTTCTGAGTTCGTCGGATATGATCAGTTAGAGGTTGAATCTGATGTGGCAGCTATGACAAGCGAGACAGAAGTTGTAGATGCACTGACAGACGGAGATAAGGGTACGATCATCGTTGCCAAGACTCCATTCTATGCAACAATGGGTGGACAGGAAGCCGATAAAGGTATCATCTGTACCGAAGACGGTGAATTTGTCGTAGAAGATGTTGTGAAGCTTGCGGGCGGCAAATTCGGCCATGTAGGACAAGTTACAAAGGGTATGATCAAAGTCGGCGACAAGGTGAATCTGAAGGTTGACAAAGAGAACCGTGCACTTGCTGAGAACAACCACAGTGCAACCCATCTGCTTCAGAAAGCTCTTCGCATGGTACTCGGAAATCATGTAGAACAGGCAGGGTCTCTGAACAATGCACAGAGACTGCGTTTCGACTTTACACACTTCTCTGCCATGACAGCAGAAGAACTGCAGAAGGTTGAAGATATCGTAAATGAGAAGATCCGTGAGAATCTTCCGGTTGTAATTAAAAATATGCCGATCGAAGAGGCTAAGAAGACGGGAGCTGCAGCTCTGTTCGGAGAAAAATACGGAGACATTGTACGTGTTGTAAGTATGGGTGATTTCTCTATCGAATTCTGTGGTGGTACACATGTAAAGAATACAGGAAACATCATGGCATTTAAGATCCTGTCCGAGACAGGTGTGGCTGCCGGAGTACGCCGTATTGAAGCCCTGACATCCAAAGGACTTCTGGATTACTATAGCGCTCAGGAGAAGAAGCTTCATGAGACTGCAAAATTACTGAAAGCAACACCGGAAAACATCGAAGAGAAGGTTTCTCATCTGATGAATGAAAATAAGGTATTAAAGGGCGAAGTAGAGAGCCTGAAGAGCAAACTTGCAAAAGATGCCATGGGTGATGTAATGAACCAGGTAGAAGAAGTAAAAGGTGTGAAATTCCTTGCTACAAGCCTGGAAGGTGTAGATATGAACGGCCTTCGTGATCTTGGAGACCAGTTAAAAGAGAAGTTGGGCGAAGGTGTGATCCTGCTTGCTTCTGTTAATGATGGTAAAGTAAGCCTGATGGCTACCGCTACAGACGGAGCTATGAAACAGGGAGCTCATGCAGGTAACCTGATCAAAGCAGTTGCCAAATTAGTTGGCGGTGGTGGCGGCGGACGTCCGAATATGGCGCAGGCCGGCGGTAAGAATCCGGCAGGTGTAGAGGATGCTCTGAAGGCTGCAAAAGAAGCATTAGAAGGACAGCTTGCATAAAATTTTACTGTCAATTCGCGAAATTTTGCAATTTTTTCCAAAGTGGAAGAAAGTTGTTGACGTGAGAAAAAAATATGTTATAATCATATGTAGTGCAATAAAAATACCCGAACAGTCGTATGATGCACAATATAGGACTGGAGGGGAGGTTAGGTGTGAGACTATGTCAAATGTAATCGTTAAAGAAAACGAATCGTTAGATAGCGCTTTACGCAGATTCAAAAGAAACTGTGCAAAGGCTGGTATTCAGCAGGAAATTCGTAAAAGAGAACATTACGAAAAACCAAGCGTAAGACGCAAAAAGAAATCTGAAGCTGCTAGAAAACGTAAGTATAACTAATATGTGCAGAAATAGAGTGTCGTATGACACTCTATTTTTTATACCTGTGTATGTCGGAGAAGTTCATGATAAAAATATTTAAAAAAAATTTCAAAAAACATATTGACGTTTCAAAAACACAGGTATATACTGTGAATCGTTGAAAGGCAAAGGCGCCATACCCGTTTGGGTGTGGTGCCTTTTTTCGTTCTAATGACAGAGTGATAAAAGGATAGGAAAACGAACGAGATCATAATTCAACAAATTCGAAAATGAATGAAAGTGAGGAGTTTTATTATGAGATTAAAGGATACGGGACTTACAGCACAAGAGTTGAAGGACATGGTCAATAAGT
This sequence comes from Dorea amylophila, assembly GCF_025567265.1. NCBI lineage: Bacteria > Bacillati > Bacillota > Clostridia > Lachnospirales > Lachnospiraceae > Dorea > Dorea amylophila. Next base: position 80,400 of record NZ_JAOQJW010000013.1, read on the forward strand.
ATATGGTGGAGACTTATGAAAGATATGATTTCATTGCAGAGAGAGCAGAGGGCATGTATTTGTATGATGAAGAGGGAAATGCATATCTTGATTTCTACGGTGGAGTTGCCGTTAACAGCTGTGGTAACAGAAATCCAAAAGTCATTGCAGCAATCAAGGATCAGTTAGATGATATCATGCATACATTTAACTACCCATACACCATTCCACAGGCATTACTGGCTAAGAAGATCTGTGATACGATTGGAATGGATAAGATCTTTTATCAGAACTCCGGAACAGAAGCCAATGAGTGCATGATCAAGATGGCAAGAAAATACGGTGTGGATAACTTTGGACCGGAAAGATATCACATCATTACAGCAAAACATGGTTTCCATGGAAGAACATACGGAGCAATGTCTGCAACAGGACAGCCGGACAATGCCATCCAGATGGGATTCAAACCAATGCTTCCGGGATTCGATTATGCAGAATATAATAACCTTGAAGATTTCAAATCTAAGGTAACAGAGAATACGATCGCAATCATGATTGAGCCTGTACAGGGTGAAGGTGGTGTGCATCCTGCAACACAGGAATTCATTGAAGGACTTCGTAAATTATGTGATGAAAAAGATATGTTACTCCTGTTTGATGAGGTTCAGACAGGATGGGGACGTACCGGAGCACCGATGGCATACATGGGATATGGCGTGAAGCCAGATGCAGTGTCCATGGCAAAAGCAGTCGGAGGCGGAATGCCATTAGCAGCATGCTGTGCAACAGAGAAAGTAGCAAAAGAATTTACAGCAGGAGCACATGGTTCTACATATGGCGGACACTGTGTAACATGTGCAGCAGGTCTTGCATCTGTAACAGAAATTCTTGATAATAACTTAAGTGAAAATGCAAAAGAAATGGGAGAATACATGAAACAGGAACTTGCAAAACTCCCGCATGTGAAAGAAGCAAGAGGACGTGGACTGCTGGTCGGATGCGAATATGATATTCCGATCGCTGTAGAGGTAAAACACGGATGCCTTGACAGAATGGCACTGATCACAGCAATCGGAGACAGTGTAAACCGTATGATCCCGCCACTTATCGTAACAAAGAAACAGATTGATGAGTTGATGTTGATCATGAGAGCGTCTATCGAAGATGCAGCTGCAAAATACGAAAGCAAGTAAGGGAAAATATAAAAAACATATAGAAGTATAAATGATTCAGACAATACCACAATTTTGATTCATAAAACTACCTTTAAAAAGAGGCTGCCGGCAATTATGCTGGCAGCCTCTTACGTATTATGCTTCTTCTTCATCGGGAACGGGTTCGGGAACCTCTGTATCCCCGTTGTATTCAATGTCCGGAAGCAGTTCAAAATAAAAATCCTGATATTCTTTTGAAAGCGCCTGGATAATCTCTTTCTGTACAGATTTGAATTTGGAAATAGAAATCATATCACGGTTCATGGTGATATACACGCTGATCCATAATTTCCGTCCGGTACGCAGGATATCATAATATAATTTTGTGTCCCCGTATGTGGCAAGAATCGGAGATACGATATCTTTGATCTCCTGAACCGTTTCTTCCTCCGGAGGGAGTAAGAACAGGTCCCGAAGTCCCGTGATCACGGTTTTTATCGGAACCGGAAGCATAAAAAGGGACAAGATGATCGCCAGTATCGGATCGAGATAAGGAATCAAAGGCTGGAACCATTCTCCGGTTATGATCTGCGGCAGAAAGAATGCGATGCACATACCAAATGATGCAACAGAGTCGATCTGCCATTCCTGGATCTCCATGATCACGATCGGTGAAGTCAGTTTACTGTTCATCCTGCGAAGCAGGAAGATCACAGCAATACTGACTAAGGTGGCACTCATTTCAAAATACGCAACCATGGAAAAGTTGACATGCTGGCCGCCGTGGAAGATGATCTGGATGTTGTTAATGATCAGTCCGACGGTAACAGCAATCATGATCGCACCTTTTACAACAACAAATAAGGATTCAATCTGCTGGTAACCAAATGGGTGGCTTTCGCTGGACGGCTTGTACATCAGCGGAACCAGTGAAAGTGACACGAATACCATCAGAATCTCGACGCCGTCATAGACACTGTCCAGAAGGACGGCCTGCGACCTTGTGATGACCGCCATAACGATCTCCAGGATTACGAAAATCGTACTTCCTGTGATGGAGATACGGAGTGCGGATTTTTCGTATTTCTGTTTACTCCGGCTAGAATGCATAATGTATCTTCTCCTTTGGCAAAATGGAATCAAGTTCATGGTAGAGTCGTGCGATCGGAAGGCCGACTACATTATTATAATCACCTTCGATCCCTTTTACGTGGATGGCAAATGCGCCCTGGATGCCGTAAGCGCCGGCTTTGTCAAGAGAATCACCGCTGTCAACATAAGTATGAAGATCCTCTTTTGTGACTGGATAAAATGTAACATCCGTTTTTTCGTAAAATGTATGTAGGATCTGCTTCCCGCTGATATGTCCTGCGAATGTGACTCCGGTATAGACTTGATGTGTGCGGTCCGCGAGCATGGAAAGCATATCAAAGGCTTCCTCGTTATCAGCCGGTTTTCCGAGAATCTCACCGCGATAAGATACAATGGTGTCGGCACCGATCACGATACAGTCTTCTGTCTGATATGCAGGATTATCTTTTATCCGTGATTCGTATACATCAAGAGCTTTTTGATGTGCCAGTTCCATTACGACATCGGATGGAATATCTTTTGTAATCTTTTCTTTAACTGCAGACGGGATAACATCAAAAGAAAATCCTGCCTGGGTAAGCAGCTCCTGCCGTCTGGGAGAAGCTGAGGCTAATACGTATTTCATGACTTTTTCTCCTTGTGACTTTTTAGATATAAAGGTGTCAGAGGCAGAGATCCCCCGACAACATCAATTATAGTATAGCATAAAATGAAAAAAACAGAAATTTATAAGAAATAAATTTGTAATGTAAAAATTGCAATCGCTGTGCAGATTCGATATAATGTTAACAAGTATAAGTATCAGAAACGGAGGTTTAGTGTTATGTATATCAGTGAAATAAGGACAAAAGCACCGGCAGACGAGAGAATGCCGTTAGAGCGTAAATTCTATGATACATTGGAAAAATTAAAAATCCCATATGAACAGGTAGACAATGATCCGGCATCTTCTATGGAAGAATGTGCGGAAGTAGACAAGGCGATCGGAACGGAGATACGGAAGAATGTGTTCCTATGTAATCAGAAGAAGACGACATTCTTCTTGCTGGTGATGCCGGCCGATAAAGCGTTTGACACGTCTTCTTTCAGTAAGAAGCTGGGCGTATCCCATATGTCATTCGCACCACCGGAGAAGATGCTGGAACATCTTGGTACAACACCGGGATCTGCAAGTGTTGCGGGACTTCTGACGGATGAAGATGATTATGTGCAGGTGATCATAGATAAGGAAGTTGCAGAGGCAGAATGGTTCGGATGCAATCCGGGGATCAATACCAGCCATTTGAAATTCAAGACAAAAGATCTGCTTCAGAAATATCTTCCGGCGATTCATCACAGAGCAAGGATTGTGGATCTGTAGAGTGCAGAAAAAACGCAAAAGCAGACTTCTAAAAGAAAGAGAAGAAAATAAAAAGGAATAGTAGCAGTTACAAAAATATGAAGACATCAGAAGATTTAAAACAGATATTGGAACGCATTGATCACAGGGGATATCCGGCATATAAGGATACAAGAGGCGTATACCAGTTTGGAACATATATACTGGGAATTGATCATGTACAGGGAGATCCGTTTGCAGCACCGTCCAGGTTACATATACAGGTGGCCGGAAGAGCAGTACGGATTCCGAAAGAACTATATGACAGCAAACATAAAAAGACGGCGGTGGCAGATTATCTGCTGCGAAATTTTGCAAAGCAGCTGGAACGGCATTCGTTTCAGGCACATGGTTCCGGAAAAAGCGGAATTATTCAGGTGACGAGATGTGGTCAGGAAGTGCTGGAACGTACGGCGTGTGAGATAGATGAAAAGACAGGGGATGTGACTGTCCGCTTTGAAGTCGGATTTCCGGCAAGAGGACGTACGATACAGGCAGGAGAGCTGGTTAAAATTCTTTATCAATATCTCCCGGCATGTGTGGAAAAAGCATTATATTATAAAAATATGGACCGCAATGCAGTAAAGCAGGCAGCAGAACTTTCCGTGGATCAGGAATATATCCGTGAACAGTTGAAAAAAGAAGGACTGGTCGCATTTGTTGCTGACGGATCTATACTTCCGAGAGAATCGGGGGTTTCCCAGAGACCGATGAAGGATGCGGTACCATTTGCTTCACCGGATTCTATGAGAATTACTATGAAGCTTCCATATAAAGGTATGCTTACCGGAATGGGGATCCGAAAGGGGGTTACCTTGATCGTAGGTGGCGGCTACCATGGCAAATCTACACTTTTGAAAGCATTAGAAAGTGGTGTATATCCACATGTTGCGGGAGACGGAAGAGAATATGTGGTCACGGATGATACGGCAATGAAGATCCGTGCGGAAGACGGAAGAAGTATCCGGCATACAGATATTTCCATGTTTATCAATGATCTGCCAAATGGAAAAGATACTTATGCGTTCGATACAGAAGATGCGAGCGGAAGTACATCACAGGCGGCAAATGTCATAGAAAGCATGGAAGCGGGAACACAGGTGTTCCTGATTGATGAAGATACAAGTGCAACGAACTTTATGGTCAGGGATGAACTGATGCAGCAGGTGATCCACCGTGATATGGAGCCGATCACACCATTTATTGAGCGAGTGAGGGAGCTTTATCGGGAATATGGAATATCGACCGTGCTGGTAGCGGGAAGTTCCGGATCCTATTTCCAGATTGCGGATCAGATCGTTCAGATGGATAAGTATGTTCCGAAAGAAATTACGGAACTTGCAAAGAAAGCAGCTGCAGACTATCCGGCATTGAAGTTCCCGGAAGAAAAGCCAAAAGAGCCATCCTATGACCGGAAAGTACGCAGAAATCCGGGTATTCGACAGAAAGGCAGAGTAAAATTGAAAACAATGGGGCGTGATGCAATCATGATCGGTCATGAGACGATCAATCTGCGGTATGTGGAACAGCTCGTGGACAGTGAACAGTTGAATACGCTGGGGCAGATTGTGCGCTTTCTGGAAGAGGAGGTATTTGATGGAAAGAAGACGCTTGGACAGGCTGTGGAACAGGCGGAGAAGCTGTTGGATAAAAGGGGACCTGCCGGAATGTGTGAAGGAAACATTGTACCGGGCAATCTTGCAAGACCGCGTATACAGGAGATTTATGCCTGTATGAACCGTTACAGAAAGCTTGGAACAGACAGGAAAGAGAGGGGATAGAATATGAGAGTCATTGCTGGAAGTGCAAGAAGAACACAGTTAAAGACGTTAGAAGGCATGGATACCAGACCGACGACAGACAGGATCAAGGAGACATTGTTTAACATGATCGCTCCATATTTATATGACAGCATCTTTCTGGATCTGTTTGCCGGAAGCGGCGGAATCGGGATTGAAGCTCTGAGCAGGGGAGCAATGGAATCTGTATTTGTAGAGAAAAATCCAAAAGCTATGGCATGTGTCAAAGAGAACCTTCAGAAGACGCATTTTGAAAGAAAAGGGATGACCATGCAGATGGATGTGATGACAGCTCTCTATAAATTAGAGGGAGAAAAGCAGTTCGATTATATATTTATGGATCCACCGTATAATCATGAATTAGAAAAAAGCGTGCTGACTTATCTTGCGGAATCATCGCTTTTGTCAGAGGAAGGAATCATCATTGTAGAAGCTTCCAAAGAGACAGAATTTGATTACGCGGAAGATCTCGGATATCACATCATCAAAGAAAAAGAATATAAAACAAACAAGCATGTATTTTTGGAACCTGCGGGAAGGAAAGAAATATGTTAACTGGAATCTATCCGGGTAGCTTTGACCCGGTTACATACGGACATCTGGATATCATCAGAAGATCTGCCGGAATGGTGGATGAACTGACAGTCGGAGTGTTGAATAATAAAGCAAAAACCCCGTTGTTTTCCGTAGAAGAACGTGTTAAAATGTTAGAGGAAGTAACGAAAGACATAGCAAATGTTAAGATTATTCCATTTGAAGGACTGCTGGTGGATTTTGCCCATAAGCTGGATGCGAAGGTTGTAATAAGGGGACTGCGGGCAATCACCGATTTTGAATATGAGTTACAGATGGCGCAGACAAATCATAAGCTTGCGTCGGATGTTGAGACAGTTTTTCTGACAACGAATCTGCAGTATTCATATTTAAGCTCTACTACAGTGAAAGAAGTAGCGGCCTTCGGAGGAGATATATCCCAATTTGTGCCGGAATACATAGAGCAGAAAGTCTGGGAGAAAATGAAACATAGAAGGAGAGTGTAAATATTATGAGCAGCCGTATTGAGCAGATCATAGAGGAAATTGAAGAGTATATCGACAGCTGTAAATTCCAGCCGTTGTCGACAACAAAAATAATTGTAAATAAAGATCAGATGGACGAACTGTTAAGAGAGCTTCGTATGAAAACACCGGATGAGATCAAGCGTTACCAGAAGATCATTGCGAACAAGGATGCGATTCTGGCTGATGCACAGGCAAAAGCAGACGGCATGATCCAGGAAGCACAGATTCAGACAAATGAGCTGGTAAGTGAGCATGAGATTATGCAGCAGGCATATGCACAGGCAAACGAGATCGTAACCGCAGCAACTGCACAGGCACAGCAGATACTGGACAATGCAACAAACGATGCAAACCAGATCCGTGTCGGAGCCATTCACTATACAGATGATCTCCTTTCTCAGGCGGAGAGTGCGATCGGACGCACACTGGATACATATACATCGAAGTATGACAGTCTTGTAAACTCTCTTCAGGAATGTTACGACATGGTACGTAACAACAGAGCAGAGCTTGATGTTCCGCCGGAGACAGAACAGAATGTACAGCAGGAGTATCCGCAGGATCAATATCCGGCAGAAGAATATCCGCAGGATACTTATGAGCAGGATACTTACGGACAGGATGATTATCTGGATGATGGAAATTCATATCCGGATGATATGCCGATTTCTGATTATGATATTCAGGAAGACGATACATTGGATTAAGATACAATCAAATAGCATATATGTAAGCGGAGATAAGAAGACTGGTTACCAATGCGGTGACCAGTTTTGCTGTTATATAGGGAAGAATCGGTAATTGGCTGCTGGAGATCATGGAATATGTTTGGGCGATGCAACACCATCCGCCGAAAGAGGTCAGGAAAGCGCAGAGGATAATCTTCTCAGTTGTATATAACGCAGATGAAAAGAGCAGTCTGATTCCGGTGCTGATCTCCAGACTGGAATACAGAAGAAGCGAAAAGATAGTGTTTGGAAGAACCGAAGCAAGCAGTTGTATCAGGACAGAGAACATCATCATATATCCTCCGACTTTTGTGACGGATTCGAATGCATTCAAGATACAACGGTCAAGAAAGCTGTCAGAGATACTTTCAGATGGATTGGAGAAAGAACCGGGTGTTACCTGTGGAAAGAAACAAGAGGATTCTGGCAGGCGGTAGAAGAGGCGGAAGATAAAACTCAACATAAGCGGTGTAAATGTAAGAATCAGGAAAAAAGGAATGCAAAGATTACGTTCCTTCATATTTTGGGCCACTACATAGCTTAAGATAAAAGCAGGGCTTGTATTGTTGCAGAAAGATAAAAGGTAAGAGGCTTCCGAACGCGAGATTTTATTGACATTCAGAAGATCAGAGGTGGTCTTCGCACCCATCGGATATCCACATAAGAATCCGGTGAGTACTGCGAATGTGCCATAATAAGAGGTGCCGAGAAGCGGACATAAAAAAGTGGATGTGATACGGCAGATCCAGTGAAGTGCAGGTGTGCAGATCAGAACATTGATCACTATCATATAAGGAAGCAATGTGGGAAGGACATGCCGGAACCACAGAACAAGTCCGTAACTGGCACCGGTAAAGACTGTCTGCGGAAATGACAGCATGCTAAAAAACAGAATCAATATCGGAATGGTAAGGGCAGGATGTCTGGACATGTGATCACCCGGAGAACCTTGTTAATTCATTGTATGGATAAGGTTGATTTTTTATGAAGACTGTTAGATAATAGATATCAGTGTAACATAGGAGGAATGTAGGAAAATGGCAGTATTAAATGAATTAGAACCGAAAGAAGTCTTTCGCTTTTTTGAAGAAATAAGTGCAATCCCGAGAGGAAGCCGCGATACAAAGCGCATCAGTGATTATCTGGTCGCATTTGCAAAAGAAAGAGACTTGAAAGTGATTCAGGACGAAGTGAATAATGTAATCATATTTCAGCCAGGAACACCCGGATACGAGGAAAGCGAACCTGTAATCTTGCAGGGGCATATGGATATGGTATGTGAAAAGACATCGGAATCCACACATGATTTTGAAAATGACGGATTGGAATTGTATGTGGAAGATGGATTTTTAAAGGCAAAAGATACCACTCTTGGGGGAGATGACGGAGTTGCTGTCGCGATGGCACTTGCACTGCTGGATAGCAGAGAGATTCCACATCCGCCAATTGAGGCAGTATTTACCGTGGACGAAGAACTTGGAATGGAAGGTGCGGAAGCTATCGACCTGACTGTACTAAAAGGGAAAAAACTCATCAATCTGGATTCGGAAGAAGAGAAAACCCTGACGGTTGGATGTGCGGGCGGAGTTCGCTATCAGGGACTGATCCCGGTAGAAAAAGAGACGGCATCCGGTGATGAAATCAAGATTACCATCCAGGGACTTCTTGGAGGACATTCCGGAGAAGAAATCCACAGACAGCGTGGCAATGCAAATAAGATGATGGCACGTCTGTTGTATCACATTGCAGAAGAAAAGAGTTACCGTTTAAGTGAGATTTACGGCGGCTCTAAAGATAACGTGATCGCAATGGAAGCACATGCATCTCTCGTAGCAGTACCGGAAGATACCGAACAGATACTGGCCATGATCCGGAATATGGAGGATGTATGGAATGCGGAATTCATGGGAGAAGAACCTGGTCTGACAGTAAAAACAGAAACAGAAAAAAATGCAGATACAGTAGTGTTCTCAAAAGATACTACGCAAAAAGTAGTAGGATATCTGAAGGCAAGCCCAAATGGATTAAAAGAATACAGCCGTAAGGTTGCCGGCGCGACAGAAACTTCCTTAAATCTTGGTGTTGTATCTATGAAAGAAAACGGTGTGGAAGCTGCTTTCCTGATCAGAAGCGCCGTGGACAGCAGAAAGCAGCAGGTATTGGAAGAAGTCGATGCTGTGACAAAAGCGTTCGGAGGAACAGGAACAATTTCCAGTGCATATCAGGCATGGCAATACAAACCAAAGTCAGAGCTCCGTCCGGTCATGATAGAAGCATATAAAGAAATCTACGGAAAGGAACCGGAGATATGCATTATCCATGGCGGACTGGAGTGCGGAATCTTCCTTGGAAAACGGCCGGATCTGGATTGTGTATCTTGCGGACCGGATGTTCTGGATATTCATTCATATAATGAACGTCTGGATATTGCATCTACGCAGAGAAGCTGGGAATTCCTGAAACTGGTACTTAAGAACTGCAAATAACAGGAAATAATAACAACATTCATAATGACGACAGTAAGACAGTCAGAACAAGAAAAAGATGACGGAGGATAAATATATGGAACTGCCAGCAGCATTTGAGGAGAAGATGCGGGCACTTCTGCAAGAAGAGTTCGACGACTATATTGCCTGCTATAAAGAACCAAGATACTATGGCATGCGTGTAAATACAGGTAAGATATCTGTGGAAGAATTTGAAAAGATATGTCCGTTTGAGATTAAAAAAATTCCATGGATCGAAAATGGTTTCTATTATGACGGGGACAAAGTGTCTCCTGCAAAGCATCCGTACTATTTTGCCGGTCTTTATTATCTTCAGGAGCCAAGTGCCATGACACCTGCGAACCGCCTTCCGGTAGAACCGGGAGACAAGGTTCTGGATGTATGTGCAGCTCCGGGAGGAAAAGCGACGGAATTAGGAGCAAAATTACAGGGAGAGGGAGTGCTGATCGCTAACGATATCAGCAGCTCAAGGGCAAAGGGCCTGCTTAAGAATATAGAGGTATTCGGAATCGGGAACGTCCTTGTTTTGAGTGAGGAACCGGGACGTCTGGAAAATTATTTTACGGAATATTTTGACAAGATCCTGATCGATGCACCGTGTTCCGGAGAGGGAATGTTCCGGAAAGATAAAAAGATGGTAAAAGCATGGGAAGAACATGGACCGGAATTCTTCAGCAATCTGCAGCGGAATATCATTCTGCAGGCAGCAAGAATGTTAAAGCCGGGTGGCCTTATGCTATATTCGACGTGTACATTTGACCCGGGTGAAAATGAGCGTATCATTGAACATCTGAAGAAAGAATATCCTGAATTCCATGTGCTTCCGATGGAAAGTTATGAGGGATTCTGTCCGGGAATACCGGAAGTGACAGAGGAAAAAGACGAAGAACTGAAAAAGACAGTCCGCATTTTCCCACATAAGATGAAAGGAGAAGGCCATTATGTAGCCCTTCTGCAAAAGGGTGAACCACTGCCTGCAAAAGAACTGAAAACAAAAAAGAAGGCGGGAAAGATTCCGGCCGACCTGGAAGAGTTTATGAAGCAGGTAACCTGGAAACTGGACGGTTCCAGACTGGATATCCATGGTGAGCGCATTTACTATATGCCGGAGGGACTTCCGGATGTGAGAGGAATCCGTTTCTTAAGAACCGGACTGTTGCTTGGAGAACTGAAGAAGAACCGTTTTGAACCAAGCCAGGCATTTGCTATGTGTCTGAAGAAAGACGAATATGCACAGATCATTGATCTCCCGTGTGAAGATGAACGAGTCAGACGATACCTGAAAGGGGAGACACTGGATGTGGACGATCTGACGGAGAGAAAAGCAAAAGGCTGGTATCTGGTATGTGTGGATGGGTTCCCGCTTGGATGGGGGAAAGTATCCAATGGTACATTGAAGAACAAATATCTGCCGGGATGGAGGCTGTGTTAAGATGATGCGTCTGGATAAATATCTGGCAGAGATGGGTGTGGGAACCCGCCAGGAGGTAAAAAAACAGATCCGTCAGGGAAAAGCAGCAGTTAACGGAACAGTGGTAAAAGCAGCAGATACAAAGATTGATGAGACCAGTGATGAAGTGACGATTAGCGGCCGGAACATATCTTATGTATCGTATGAATATTATATGCTGAATAAACCGGCCGGCGTGGTATCGGCAACTGAAGACCGGAGAGATACTACAGTGATCGATCTGATCAAAGAGAAGAAGCGAAAGGACCTCTTCCCGGTCGGACGATTGGACAAAGATACGGAAGGATTACTTCTGATCACCAATGACGGAGATTTGGCACACCGTCTGCTGGCACCGAAAAAGCATGTGGATAAAGTCTATTATGCAAAAATAGATGGAATGGTTACAGAAGAGGATGTAAAGCGGTTCGCAGAAGGAATCGATATCGGCGCAGAGGAAGAAGAGATGACAAGACCTGCAAAACTTGACATTATGAAGAGCGCGGAAGAATCTGAGATCCGCCTTACGATCCATGAAGGAAAGTTCCATCAGGTGAAGAGGATGTTCCTTGCAGTGGGTAAAGAAGTTACTTATCTGAAGCGAGAACGCATGGGAACCCTATGCCTGGATGAAAATCTGAAGCCCGGAGAATACCGGCTGCTGACAGAAGAGGAGATAGAGAATGTCAGAAAATAAATTTTTACCGATTTGCAAAAAGGATATGGAAGAACGGGGATGGGAACAGCTGGATTTTGTCTATATTTCCGGAGATGCTTATGTAGACCATCCGTCTTTCGGACATGCGATCATTACGAGACTTCTGGAAGCGCATGGATTTAAAGTCGGTATCATTGCGCAGCCGGACTGGAAAGATAAGAACAGCATTACGATCCTTGGAGAACCGAGACTGGGATTCCTTGTTTCTGCGGGAAATATGGATTCGATGGTGAATCATTATTCCGTGTCGAAAAAGCATCGCAGAACGGATGCTTATACGCCGGGAGGCGTAATGGGAAAGCGTCCGGATTACGCAGCGGTTGTATACAGTAACCTGATCCGTCAGGTATATAAGAAGACACCGATCATCCTCGGAGGGATCGAGGCAAGTCTCAGACGACTGGCACATTATGATTACTGGTCAGACAAATTAAAACGTTCGATCCTACTGGATTCCGGTGCAGATCTGATATCTTATGGAATGGGAGAACATTCGATCATTGAGATCGCAGAAGCTCTGGACAGCGGTATTGCGGTCAGTGATATCACATTTATCGCTGGAACGGTTTATAAGACGAAGAGTCTGGACAGTGTCTATGATGCGGAGATTCTTCCGGGATACGAAGATATGAAGCAGGATAAGCTGGAGTATGCAAGAAGCTTTTATACACAGTACTGCAATACCGATCCATTTGCCGGGAAAAGGCTGGTAGAGCCATATAATGCTCATCTGTATGTAGTACAGAATCCACCGGCACTTCCGCTTTCGGAAGGAGAAATGGACGATGTCTACGGACTGCCTTATATGCGTACCTACCATCCTTCTTATGAGAAGGACGGCGGCGTACCTGCAATCTCAGAGGTCAAGTTCAGTCTGATCAGCAACCGTGGCTGCTTTGGCGGATGCAGCTTCTGTGCACTTACCTTCCATCAGGGAAGGATCATGCAGGTGAGAAGCCACGAGTCGCTGTTAGATGAGGCGAAGATGATTACGCAGGAAAAGGACTTCAAAGGCTATATCCACGACGTAGGAGGTCCGACGGCGAACTTCCGCCAGCCATCCTGCGAAAAACAGCTTACACGTGGCGTGTGTAAGAACCGCCAGTGCCTGTTCCCGAAGCCGTGTCCGAATCTGAAAGTAGATCACAGAGACTATATCAAACTTCTGAAAGAACTGCGTGACATTCCAAAAGTGAAGAAGGTATTCATCCGTTCGGGAATCCGGTTCGATTATGTTGTTGCGGATAAAAGTGATGCATTTCTGGAGGAACTCTGCCGTTATCATGTAAGCGGACAGTTAAAGGTTGCACCGGAGCATGTATCGGATGATGTTCTTACACTGATGGGAAAACCAGAGAACAGTGTATATCAGGAATTTGTGAAAAAGTACAATAAGATGAATCAGAAGATCCACAAAGATCAGTATCTTGTGCCGTATCTGATGTCTTCGCATCCGGGATCCAGAATGAAAGATGCGGTAGAACTTGCAGAGCATATCCGGGATCTTGGATATATGCCGGAACAGGTACAGGATTTCTATCCGACACCGTCAACGATCTCGACGTGTATGTATTATACAGGCGTGGATCCAAGAACGATGCAGCCGGTCTATGTGCCGAAGAATCCGCATGAAAAGGCAATGCAGAGAGCTCTGATCCAGTACCGGGATCCGAAGAATTATGATCTGGTCATGGAGGCTCTGAAGAAGGCACACCGCATGGATCTGGTAGGATTTGATAAACACTGTCTGATACGCCCGAGAAAATTCGAAGGCAGATCACAGCAGAAAGTACCGGGACAGAAAACGCAGAATCAGAAGTCTTCCGGAAAACCGGGACGGAATGACCGTAGGAAAAACAAAAACGAGCATTCCAGAAGAAATACTGTGCAAAGTGACAGACAGAACAGCAGACAGAATACAGGAACGGATAGAAGCAGACAGAAAAAGAAATCGATCCGGAATGTGCATAAGAAGAAATAACAGCAAGAAAAATAGCATAAAGGGAAAAATGATGAAAAACCGGAAGCCGGATGGATGTAGAGAGGTGTTAAAGTTGAAAATAGCGATCGTTACAGGAGCATCGTCGGGAATGGGCAGGGAATTTGCGCTTCAGATCTCGCAGCTGTATAAGAACCTGGATGAATTATGGGTAGTGGCAAGACGGACAGACCGTCTGAAAAGTCTGCAGGAACAGGTAAAGATCCCGGTCAGGATCTTCGACGGGGATATGCAGAGAGACTATATTTTCGAAAAACTGCAAAGAGAACTGGATCGCCGGCAGGCAGATGTAAGGATGCTTGTAAATGCGGCAGGATATGGAAAGATCGGTAACGTCAGTGACATTGATCTGAAAGAACAGTGCGGCATGGTTGATCTGAATTGTACAGCACTCACCAGAATGACAGGAATCTGCCTGCCATATCTGTCGAAAGGCAGCCGGATTGTCAATCTGGCTTCGGCAGCTTCGTTCTGTGCACAGCCGGGATTCTGTGTATATGCGGCTTCCAAAGCATATGTACTGCGTTTTTCACAGGGACTGGCAGCAGAATTGAAGAAACGGGGAATCCTGGTAACGACAGTGTGTCCGGGACCGGTACGTACAGAATTCTTTGATCGGGCCGGTGCGCTCGCGGCAAGTGAAAAAGAAGCACTCTGTGCCGAACCGGAAGCGGTGGTGACACAGGCACTTACAGACAGCGTGCGTGGAAGAAGCGTTTCGGTATATGGAGCAGCAATGAAAGGTTCCAGAATCCTTTCCAAGATCCTTCCGGATCACCTACTTGTATGGGGGATGATGAAGATCAACCATGCGGATATATAAAGGCATATACGGAATATCTATGAGCTTGAGAAAATGTTTTTTCATGATAGAAAAAGACGATTACAGAAAAATTATAAATAGAAAACAAAAAGGACAGACAATATGAGAACAGAAAAAGGACAGCCGGGATATATAAAGGCGAAAAAACAGAAATACCTTCTGGGAGCAGTTGTAGAATTTGCAATTGTGATCGCAATCTTTGTGACCGGATATATTCAGACCGGATCCAGACTGAATCTGCTTACCGTTGTGGCAGTAGTCGGATGCCTTCCGGCAGCAAAGATGCTGGTTGAATTTATCACAATGGCACCGTACAAGAGTATTGAAGAAGCAAAATATCAGGAACTGGAGGAAAAAGCACCTTTGATACTGAAGGCATATGATATGATTATTACCAGCTCACAGAAGATCATGCCTCTGGATGCAGTGGTAGTATCCGGACACATTGTCTGCGGATATGCCAGCAATCCGAAGACCGATGAGACAGCACTTGCCCGTCATATCAAAGACATTTTGAAAGACAATCATTATGATAAGATGACGGTGAAGATTTTCCATGATTATACTGCATTTTTAGCGCGTGCGGAGGGCATGAATAATATGGCAGAAGTAGAACAGAAAGAATCTTTACGGAGAGAAAAAAAGATCCGGAAGATCATCTTAAACATTTCCATGTAGAAGATTAGCGGGAGTTAGAAGAGTATATGAAAGAACTGATTATTCATGACAATGAGGCGGGACAGCGCCTGGATAAGCTGTTGCGCAAATATTTGAGCGAAGCGCCTGGAAGCTTTATTTATAAAATGCTGCGTAAAAAGAATATTGTGCTGAACGGAAAGAAAGCGACCGGAAATGAACATCTGAGAAAGGGAGACAGTGTGAAACTGTTCCTGGCGGATGATACAATTGCCAAATTCCAGGCGGCGGGAAAGACAGTAGAAGAAAACATAAAGAATACGGTAAAGCTGGATGTGATCTATGAAGATCAGAATGTGATATTTATTAACAAGCCGTCGGGGATGTTGTCGCAGAAAGCGAAGGAGACAGATGTATCAGTGGTAGAGAATGTGACAGCATATCTTTTGGAATCCGGACAGCTAACAAAGGAGAATCTTCAGACTTTCCGCCCGTCCATCTGCAACCGTCTTGACCGGAATACCAGCGGGTTGATCGTTGCGGGAAAGAGTCTTGCAGGCCTGCAGCAAATGGGAGAATTATTCAAAGAACGTACGCTGAAAAAGTATTATCTCTGTATCGTAAAAGGCAGGATCACGGAACCGGCACATATCAGTGGATATCTTGTGAAAGATGAGAAGACGAACCGCGTCAGTTTTTCAAATGGAACTTCTTCAAAAGAGGCGAATGGCCTGCCGATCGAGACGGAATATCTTCCAATCGCATGGAATCAGGAGATGACGCTTCTGAAAGTACATCTGATCACCGGACGTACCCATCAGATTCGTGCACATCTGGCAGGCACCGGACATCCGCTTCTCGGAGATTATAAATACGGTTCTAAGAAATGGAATGACCGTTATAAAAAAGAATGGAAGATTAAAGATCAGGTATTGCATGCCTATCAGCTTACAATGCCCGGTATGAAAAAAGAACTGGAGAATCTTTCTGAAAAGACATTTTACGCAAAAGTTCCGGAGACATTCTGGAAACTGATAAAGGAGACGGCATGGGAACATGGAACTCAAGAGGCCTTAGAGGTTCTACATTAGAAGATATGGTGAATCGTACCAATGAGTGGTATCTGGAAAAGAATCTGGCACTTATGCAGAAGATCCCGACCCCGATCACGCCGGTACGTATGGATAAAGAACACAGACAGATCACGCTGGCTTATTTTGATCAGCGCAGTACGATCGATTATATCGGTGCAGTGCAGGGGATTCCGGTGTGTTTTGATGCGAAGGAATGTGTGGCAGAGACATTTCCGCTTCAGAATATTCATGAACATCAGGTGGAATTTATGAAGAATTTTGAAAAGCAGCAGGGGGTTGCATTTGTCCTGATTTATTATTCATCTAGAAATATCTTATATTATATGCGTTTTGAGGAACTGTACAGGTTCTGGATGCGTGCACAGAACGGAGGAAGAAAAAGCTTCCGTTTTGATGAACTGGACGAACGGTTTTTTATGAAATTCTTCCATGGATGTTATGTTCCATACCTGGATGCCTTGAATCTCGATCTGGAACTTCGTGATGAACTTGACAAAACGGATGAAACTGCGTATAATGCAAAGTGATTTTTTAACATGGTAGCACACTAAAGTGCTGGAAGAAAAATATTACTACCTGGAGGACATATGAAGAAAAAATTACACACTCCGGAAGGAGTACGGGATATATACAACGTAGAATGCGGAAAAAAACTTGCGTTGGAAAGCAGATTGAAAAAAGTATTTCATTTATATGGATATCATGATATCCAGACTCCGACGATTGAATATTTTGATGTGTTCCGCGAGGAGATTGGAACGACACCGGCCAACGATCTGTATAAATTTTTTGACAAAGATGGCAATACACTTGTCTTAAGACCCGATATTACCCCGTCTATTGCAAGAGCATCGGCAACTTTATTTAAAGATGAAAATCTTCCGATCCGTCTGTGTTATACAGGCAATACATTTGTGAACCATTCCAGTTATCAGGGACGCTTAAGAGAGACGACGCAGATGGGAGCAGAATTTGTCGGGGATGATTCGGTAGAGGCAGATGCAGAGATGCTTGCTCTGGTGATTGAATCTATGTTGACGATCGGGCTGAAAGAATTCCAGCTCTGTGTCGGTAATGTTGATTTCTTCCAGAGTCTGATCGAAGACGCAAGTCTGGATGAAGAGGCGGAAGAAAGGGTAAGAGAACTGATCGGTAACCGCAATTACTTCGGTGTAGAAGAATTTCTGGACAGTATTCAGGCAAAGAGAAGCTCCAAAGAAGCATTTTCAGCATTGAATGAACTGATCGGAGGAATTGATATCCTGGAAAAAGCGGAAAACCTTGCGCCGAACTCCAAAGGTGTGATGGCAATCAGACGCCTGGAGAAGATATACCACATCCTGCGCTATTACGGAGTGGAAAAATTTGTCACTTTTGACCTGAGCATGACAGGAACCTATGGATACTATACAGGAATCGTGTTCCGTGGTTATACTTACGGAACCGGGGATGCAGTTGTAAAGGGTGGACGTTATGACCATCTGATTGAAAAGTTCGGTAAGAAATCACCATCTATCGGTTTTGCGATTGTAATTGATGAACTGGTGAGTGCACTGACCCGTCAGAAGATCCGCATCGTATATCCAAGAAAGAATACGATCATCATATATGCGGAAGGAAGACAGCTTGAAGCAATCCGCCTTGCGAAGGATTTCCGTAGAAAAGCCAAGAATGCAGAACTTCTGAAGAAGGATGAAAACAGTGGATTGGAAGATTATATCCGTTACGGAAATGATTATTATGCCGGAAGTCTGGTATATATCGAGGAGACCGGAGAAGTAACGATGGTCAATCTCGTTACCGGAGAGCAGAAGATCGTGAATAGTACAGATAGGAGTTAGACATTATGAGATACCTGACATTTGCCCTGGGAAAAGGACGTCTGGCAAAACAGACATTAGAATTATTTGAGAAAATCGGGATTACCTGTGAAGAGATGAAAGATAAAGATTCCAGGAAGCTGATTTTCACCAATGAAGAATTGAAACTCCGTTTCTTTCTTGCAAAAGGACCGGATGTTCCGACATATGTAGAATATGGCGCAGCGGATATCGGAGTCGTTGGAAAAGATACAATCCTGGAAGAAGGACGTAAGGTACATGAAGTACTGGATCTTGGATATGGAAAATGTAAGATGTGTGTATGCGGATACAAAGATGCCGCACCACTTCTGCAGCATCATGAACTGATCCGGGTAGCAACAAAATATCCGAATATTGCAAAAGATTATTTCTATAACACAAAGCATCAGACTGTAGAGATCATTAAGTTAAATGGTTCCATTGAACTTGCACCGATCGTCGGACTGTCCGAAGTGATCGTGGATATTGTAGAGACAGGGTCGACTCTCCGTGAAAATGGTCTGGAAGTGTTGGAGGAAGTATGTCCGTTGTCTGCTAGGATGATCGTGAACCCGGTCAGTATGCGTATGGAAAGCGCAAGGATTAAAGACCTGCTGACAAGACTGCGGGAGCAGGTATAATACTGTACAGACAGAAAGAAAATAAAATGAGAGGATGGCGGTTAAGGCTATGAGAATACAGCGTTTGACAAAAGATGCAAAAGAGAACTTACTGGAGGATCTTCTGAAGAGAAGCCCGAATAATTACGGTCAGTATGAACAGGGAGTTCAGGAAATCCTCGCTCATGTAAAAGAAGAAAAGGATCAGGCAGTATTTGCATATACGAAGAAATTTGATCAGGCAGATATCACTGCAGACAATATTAAGGTTACAGAAGAGGAGATCGAAGAGGCATATAAAGAAGTAGATCCAAAACTGGTGGAGATCATCCGCAAAGCTCTTCTGAACATCCGTACGTATCATGAAAAACAGAGACAGTACAGCTGGTTCGACAGCAAACCGGACGGAACAATCCTGGGACAGAAAGTCACACCACTTCACAGAGTCGGTGTATATGTGCCGGGCGGGAAAGCTGTATATCCATCTTCTGTATTGATGAACATTGTACCTGCAAAGGTAGCCGGAGTTGATGAGATCGTGATGGTCACACCGCCCGGAAAAGATGGAAAAGTGACACCAAACACGCTGGTTGCAGCACATGAAGCCGGCGCGGATGTCATCTATAAAGTCGGCGGGGCGCAGGCTATTGCTGCTCTGGCATACGGAACAGAGAGCATTCCAAAAGTCGACAAGATCGTAGGACCTGGAAATATATATGTTGCTCTGGCGAAAAAAGCAGTTTATGGTTATGTAAGCATTGATGCAATTGCCGGACCTAGCGAGATTCTTGTTATTGCAGATGAGACGGCAAATCCAAGATTTGTGGCAGCAGATCTTCTTTCACAGGCAGAGCATGATGAACTTGCATCTGCAATTCTGGTCACAACATCTGAAGAACTTGCCCGGAAAGTATCGGATGAAGTGGATGGTTTCTTAAAAGAACTTTCCAGAAGTGAGATCATCCGGAAATCACTGGACAACTACGGTTATATCCTGGTTGCAGATACGATGGATGATGTGATTGATATTGCAAATGAGATCGCATCCGAACATCTGGAGATCCAGACAAAGAATCCATATGATGTGATGACAAAAGTAAGGAATGCCGGTGCCATCTTTATCGGGGAATACGCAAGTGAACCACTGGGAGATTATTTTGCAGGACCGAACCATGTTCTTCCAACCAATGGTACAGCAAAATTTTTTTCACCGCTTTCTGTGGATGATTTCATTAAAAAATCAAGTATCATCGGATATTCGGAAGAAGCATTACGCGATATACATAAAGATATTGAAGCATTTGCCGAGGCAGAGCAGCTGACGGCACATGCCAATTCTATCAAAGTCCGTTTTGAGGGCGAAGAGTAGAAGACAGCAGAAAAATAAGGAGGCGAGGAGCTATGAACAGAACAGTCACCAGGACAAGAACGACAAAGGAGACGGATATTACGGTAACTCTGAACCTGGATGGAACCGGAAAGACGGAGATTGATACAGGAATTGTTTTTTTTGATCATATGTTGAATGGATTTGCAAGACACGGATTGTTCGATCTGACGGTACATGCGAAAGGGGATCTGGAAGTGGACAGTCATCATACCATCGAAGATACGGGAATCGTACTTGGACAGGCTATTCTGGAAGCAATAGGAGATAAAGCCGGAATCAAACGTTATGGCCACTTTATGCTTCCAATGGATGAGACACTCGCACTTTGTGCGGTAGATCTCTCCGGAAGACCATATCTGAATTATAATGCAGAGTTTGTGTCAGATAAGATGGGTGAGATGGATACTGAGATGGTAAGGGAATTCTTTTACGCAGTTTCTTACAGCGCAATGATGAATATCCACCTGAAGATTCTGGATGGTATCAACGATCATCACAAGGCGGAGGCGCTGTTTAAAGCGTTCGGAAAAGCACTTGATATGGCGACAATGGAAGAGCCAAGGATAAAAGAGGCATGGACCACAAAGGGAAGCCTCTAAAAGGAGACGGACAGACATGAGTTATAAAAGATTAATACCTTGCATTTTTATAAAAGACGGGAAAGCGGTCAGATGGATTGATGATCCGACTGTTGTATCCAAAGACGTAATTGAACTTGCAAAATATTACAGTGATCACGGTGCAGATGAACTGATCGTGCTGGATCTCTCAGATTCGGATGAAGAACATGATGAAACGATCACATTGATGAAACGGATCAATCGTGTGATCAGGATCCCGATGATCGCAGGCGGCAATATCAGACGCCAGGAAGATATTAAGAAGATTCTGTATACAGGTGCAAAACGGGCAATGCTGAATTTCTCTAAGCCGGATAGTGTCAAATTGATTGAGGATGCGGCAAAAAGATTCGGAAAAGAGAAGCTTGCGGTATCATTAAATGATTTTGATGCATTGTTCAAACATCAGCATCTGATCCAGGATTACAGCAGTGAAATTGTCTTTATGCACAGACTGGATCTGAATTCCATTATGAATGTAACAGATGTACCGTGTGTGATCATTACGGATACGGAAGAAGAGTCAGAGTTATTTAAAATTTTGAAATGCCCGGGTGTCCGGGGGCTTTCGGGAAGATATGTAAGCCGTACAGATATTGATTGTGTGGCATTCAAAGATAAGTGTACGGAAGAAGGAATTAAGATGACATCTTTTGAGAGTATGATGGAGTTCTCACAGTTTAAGACCAATGATCAGGGCCTGATCCCTGTCATCGTCCAGCATTATAAGACACAGGAGATCCTGATGCTGGCATATATGAATGAGGAATCTTTCTATGAGACGATCAAGACAGGAAAGATGACGTATTTTAGCAGAAGCCGGCAGAAACTCTGGGTAAAGGGGGAGACGAGCGGTCATTTCCAGTATGTAAAATCCCTGACGATTGACTGTGATCTGGATACATTGCTTGCAAAAGTAGATCAGATCGGAGCAGCATGCCATACCGGTAATCCGACCTGCTTCTTCCAGCCGCTTGTAGGAATTGACTATGATGAGACGAATCCGCTTCGGATCTTTGAATCGGTATATGACACGATCGCAGACCGTAAAGAGAATCCAAAGGAGGGGTCTTACACGAATTATCTGTTTGATAAGGGAATTGATAAGATCCTGAAAAAAATTGGAGAAGAAGCAACGGAAGTTGTGATCGCAGCAAAGAATCCGAATCCGGAAGAAGTCAAATATGAGATCGCGGATTTCCTGTATCATGCAATGGTTCTGATGGTAGAAAAAGGTCTGACATGGGAAGACATCGTAAAAGAACTGGCAGATCGTTAAGCAGAAACTCTTAGAAAACATGAAAAAGAGCCTGTATGCAGTAAGTTTTGCACATGAGTGAAACAGATATCTCATATATTGTTTCAGAGGTGAGCGCATGTGAATGAAGCGGAAAAGCGAAGAAGAGAACTTCTGGAACAGACACGTTACAGCTATCAGGAATCCGGAATACCGGCAATACATCCCAGATACAGGGCATCTTATAGTGAACTGTATGGTGAGGAAGAGGCAGAACAGGGAAGCCTGGGAATCCGTACATTTATTTGTATGATTCTGTTTGCGGTGTTTGTATTTATGCAGAATGAAGGGAAAGATATTCTACATATAAGCAGCACAAAAGTGGTGCAGGAGGTCAGTAAAAACGCTGACATTACCGATGTGTGGAAAAAAATACCATAGAGGAGTAGATTTGAGACCGTTGGTTAAGAATTGAAACTGACGGTTTTTTTGTGTATACTAGCTATATTAAAAGGAAAGCAGAGAGACTGGCGTCAGCCGGTCCCGGCAGATGAGGAGGAAGCAGATATGTTAAAATTATGGATTGTTGGTGCATCCGGACAGATCGGATCGGCCATCAATGAAGTGTTGGATCCATTAGAAATGGAAGTGTTTAACACAGATAAGGAAGAATTAGACATTACGGACACCGATGAGGTGCTGAATTTCGGAGTGATCAACCGTCCGGATGTGATCATCAACTGTGCAGCAGTCACAGATACAGATCTCTGTGAAAAAGAACCGGAGCTTGCATACCGTGTGAATGCGCTGGGAGCAAGAAATTTAAGTATTGTGGCAAGAAAGATAGGGGCCAAGATGGTACAGATATCCACGGATGATGTATTTGACGGAATCCGGCATACCCCATATACAGAGTTCGATGACACAAATCCGAAGACCGTTTACGGACGTTCCAAGAGAGCAGGGGAGAATTATGTAAAGGAATTTACACACAAGCATTTCATCCTGCGCAGTAACTGGGTGTATGGAAATGGCAATAATTTTGTAAACCGCGTACTTCATGCAGCAGATACAAAGGATGAACTTCTGATTGCATCAGATCAGTTTGGTTCTCCGACCAGTGCAAAAGACCTGGCACGTATTATTCTTTATCTGATCAAAACGAATGAATACGGAACGTACCATGCAACCTGTCAGGGTGTATGTAATCGTTATGAATTTGCGCAGGAAGTTTTGAAACTTGCAGGAAAGAGGATCACTCTGCGCCCGGTAGTGACCAGCGAATCGGATCTTTCTTCTGCAAGACCAGCATATGCGGTCCTGGATAATTTTATCCTTCGTATCATCAATGTATACGAGATGCCGGACTGGAGAACTTCACTGAAAGAATATATGGATGAGAGGATGGAGGACTAATATGGGAGAGACACAGAAGAAGGAAAAGAAGAAAATAGGACTTACAACGAAGATTTTTATTGCATTGCTTGCAGGAGCGGTATTTGGAATTATTTTATGTTATGCGGTTCCAAGTGGACATATCAAAGACGACATTATCGTAGAAGGTGTACTGTACGTGGTCGGACAAGGCTTTATCAAACTGATGAAGATGTTGGTTGTACCACTGGTATTCTGTTCGCTTGTGTGCGGAAGTATGTCGATCGGGGATACGAAGAAGCTTGGTACAGTCGGTGCAAGAACACTGATCTTTTATCTGGCAACAACAGCACTTGCGGTTACCGTAGCATTGTCTGTCGGAAACCTGATCAATCCGGGTGTGGGACTGGACATGAGCACGATCAAGACCAATGCAGCATCTGTAGAAACTATGAAGGCTACTTCATTGACAGACACGCTGTTAAATATTATCCCAGATAACCCGATTAATTCTCTTGCAAGCGGAGAGATGCTGCAGATCATCGTATTTGCATTGATCATCGGTGTGATCCTTGCAAAATTAGGAGAACGCGCAGAGACAGTTGCGAACTTCTTCAGCCAGTTTAACGATATCATGATGGAAATGACGATGATGATCATGGCACTTGCCCCAATTGGTGTCTTCTGCCTGATCAGCCGCACATTTGCAAACATCGGATTCAGTGCATTTGTACCGCTGGCAAAATATATGATCGGTGTATTGATCGCACTGGCAATCCAGTGTTTCGGTGTATACCAGATCTTACTGAAGATATTTACCGGACTGAATCCTCTGAAATTTATCAAGAAGTTCTTCCCGGTTATGGCCTTCGCATTCTCAACAGCAACATCAAATGCAACGATTCCGCTGTCAATCGATACCCTGACCAAGAAGGTGGGTGTATCTAAGAAGATATCATCTTTCACCATTCCTCTTGGAGCGACCATCAATATGGATGGTACTTCGATCATGCAGGGGGTAGCCGTTGTATTTGCCGCACAGGCATTCGGAATCCACTTAAGTATGACAGATTATATTACTGTAATCGGAACTGCAACACTTGCATCCATCGGTACGGCCGGTGTGCCAAGTGTAGGTCTGGTAACACTGACAATGGTATTCAATTCTGTCGGACTTCCGGTTGAGGCAATTGGTCTGATCATGGGTATCGACCGTATCCTGGATATGACAAGAACTGCCGTTAATATTACAGGTGATGCTGTATGTACAACAATCGTTGCACACCAGAACAAGGCACTGGATAAGAATGTGTTCTATGCGGAAGAGAATTAGGAACGAAGATATTAATTTTTAAAAGATGTTCTAATAAATAAAAAACGTATCTCTGAGATGCTTCCTTTTCAGACAGTGGGGAAACATTGCAGAGATACGTTTTTATATTGTTATACATTTGAAAGAGATTGTCTTACAGGTAATGATACTTGTCTTTCTGACGGACGAAAAATGTAGTGGTCATGATAAGTGTCAGCGCCTCCGCAATGCTGATCGCACTCCAGATACCGTTGATCCCGAACCAGAGTGGAAGTGTCAGGACCATGATGACCTGGAACACTAATGTTCTCAGAAATGAGATGACAGCCGATATCAGGCCGTTATTCAGTGCAGTAAAGAACGAGGATCCGAAGATATTGATACCGATGATCAGGAATGCAATGGCATATACACGGAAGCCGTGCAGTGTCATAGCGTACAGGCCGGTATTGTAACCGACAAATATCTTAGACAGAACAGGTGCCAGTAACTGTGCGGCACCGAACAGGATCACGCCCCAGACCAGTATGATAGACATACTTTTTTTATACAGATTTTTAAGCTCTGCGTGATTTCCAGCACCATAATGGTAGCTGATAACCGGGGCACAGCCAATTGCATAGCCTAAAAAGGTGGCAACAAAGATAAAATTGACGTACATAACTGCACCATAAGCAGCAACACCATTTTCTCCGGCAATCTTCATGAGCTGGAGATTGTATAATGCATTGACTAAGGACATGGACAGGTTAGTCATGAGTTCCGAGGAACCATTGGTGCAGGTCTTAAGAAATACACGTCTGTCGAATACCGGTTTTACAAAGTGAAGGAGGCTGTCGTTCTTACGGAAGAAATATACCACCGGGAGCAGACCGCCGATAAATTCACTGGTCATGGTTGCGAACGCGGCGCCTGCAATTCCAAAGTGTAATACACCGATGAACAGGGCATCGAGAACAATGTTTGTACAACCGGCAGCCACAATGACTTTCAGTCCAAGCTGGGGTTTTCCGGCAGCCACAAAGAAACTCTGGAAGACATTCTGCAGCATGAAGGCGGTCAGGGATATGCAGGAGATCCGTCCGTAAAGGGTACAATAATCAATCAGATCACCAGCGGCACCAAATGCCATGACAATCCGCCTCATAAATATAAAACTGAGAACAGATAACACAAATCCTCCGATAGCAGCAATCGTAACCAGCATCGAAAAATACTGATTTGCCAGTTTTTTCTTTCCTTCACCAAGGGTTTTTGATACAAAAGCACTTCCTCCGGTACCGATCATAAATCCAAGTGCACTGATTCCCATCAGGTAAGGCATAATGAGATTCACGGAAGCAAATGCTGATTTTCCCACAAAGTTCGATACAAAGATGCCGTCCACTACACTGTAGATGGAAGTGAATACCATCATAATAATGGAGGGCAGGATAAAACGAAGTAATTTTTTATAGGTAAAATGCTCTGAGAGCTGAATATTCATACGTATTCTCCTTTTTTATATTTACTGATATGGATGTTTACAATGAATGTAAATGAAAACATATAAGCTAAGTGATTATAGGTTGTTTTTGATGTTCTGTCAAGGAAAATGTCTTTACACATATAAAACGAATTAATAATTAAATGTTCACAAACGATAAATCTATGCTACAATAAAAATTACGGCTTTATGCTTTGATTGAAGATATTACTATAAAAGGAGAGAGTTGTTTTGAAGAAAAATAAATATGAGATTGATATGTGCAATGGAACCATCATGGACAAATTGATTTCATTTTCCATACCACTGATGCTGTCAGGAATCTTACAGCTGATGTTCAATGCGGTGGATATCGTGGTAGTGGGACGTTTCAGCGGAAGTCAGGCGCTCGCAGCGGTGGGTTCGACAACGGCACTGATCAATGTGTTTACCAATCTTTTCATTGGAATCTCATTGGGAGCAAATGTACTTGCAGCGAGATATTATGCGGCCGGAAAAACAAAAGAAATGTCGGAGACGGTACATACGGCTATTGCACTTGCTCTGGTAAGCGGAGTGGCGATGACGGTGATCGGAGTGGTCTTTGCCAGAGGCGCGCTGGAAATTATGGGGACACCGGATGATGTAATTGCCAAATCCACACTTTATATGCGGATTTATTTCTGCGGTATGCCATTTTTTATGATGTATAACTATGGAGCAGCCATATTAAGGGCAGTGGGGGATACCAAACGTCCGTTGATCTTCCTGATCGTATCCGGAGTGATTAATGCAATATTGAATCTGTTCCTAGTCATCGGTTTTCATCTGGATGTAGCAGGCGTCGGGATTGCGACCGTTATATCCCAGCTGGTATCCTGTATCCTGGTACTCCGGTGCCTGCATCACACAGAGAGCAGCTATCAGCTTCACCTTGCAAAGCTTCGGATCAAATCCGTGTATCTGAAGCAGATTTTTGAAGTCGGGGTTCCGGCGGGAATCCAGAGCACGGTAATCAATATTTCAAATGCGATGCTGCAGTCATCGGTCAATTCTTTTGGATCGATCGCAATGGCAGGATATACGGCATCGAATAATATTTTCGGATTCTTATATGTGTCGGTGAACTCCTTCACACAGGCCTGTATGAGCTTCACAAGCCAGAACTACGGAGTGAAGAAATTAAAACGTATGGACAGGGTTCTGATCGACTGTATGATCCTTTCAGTTGTGGTAACTTTGATCCTCGGAAGCAGTGTGTACATATTCGGACCGGAACTTCTGCATATTTACAGTAATCAGGCAGATGTTATCAAATACGGTATGGAGATCTTTTCTTATACAACCGTTACCTATTTCCTGTGCGGTCTGATGGATCTGTTCCCGGGAGCACTGAGAGGAATGGGATATTCCACGGTACCGATGATCCTTTCTATCATCGGTACGGTCGGAGTCCGGATTATCTGGATCTATGGACTGTTCCCTTCACACAGATCACTGACTTTCTTGTTTCTGTCTTATCCGGTATCCTGGATTGCAACGATCATTATGCAGGTGATCTGCTTCTGGTTTGTAAGGAAGAAGATTCACAGGACGATGGCGGTTACGGCAGAGTGAGCTTTTTCGAACATATAAAGATATAAAACTCCCGGAGTCTTGGTATGCTCCCCGTCAAGAGGACAATAAAAAATAATAAATTTTTGTATCGTCAGCCATGCTATGGCTGGCGATATTTTATGC
>NZ_JAOQJW010000014.1:0-50379 GCF_025567265.1 Dorea amylophila
TCAAAATATCCCCTTTCCAACTACCAGCTTGATTTTTATGTGGATAATAGCTGGTCGTGGCTTCCGTGGAACTGGCTGGACGGTATCGGAAAATCGGTGCAATACGGGCTTTACTGCATTACCAACTTTGTCTGGACGATAAGCCTTTATTTAAGCAATGCTACGGGCTATGTGGTGCAGGAAGCCTACAAACTTGATTTTATTAACGATATGGCAGACAGTATCGGAAAAAGCATACAGACCCTTGCAGGTGTAACACAGAACGGCTTTTCTTCTACGGGCTTCTATATCGGTTTTCTGCTTCTCATTATCTTAGTGGTGGGACTTTATGTTGCCTATACGGGACTGATAAAAAGAGAAACCAGCAAGGCACTTCACGCCGTTATCAACTTTGTGGTGGTATTCGTGTTGTCTGCTTCATTTATTGCCTATGCTCCCGATTACATCAAAAAGATAAATGAGTTTTCATCAGACATCAGTACCGCTTCACTTGACTTGGGAACAAAAATCATGCTCCCCAACTCTGACAGCGAGGGCAAGGACAGCGTGGACTTGATACGGGACAGCTTATTTTCCATTCAAGTGGAACAGCCGTGGTTACTCTTACAATTCGGGAACAGCAACGCAGAGGAAATCGGGACAGACCGTGTGGAAGCTCTCGTATCGGCAAGCCCAGAGGACGAGGACGGCAAGACCAGAGAGGAAGTCGTGAAAACAGAAATCGAGGACAACGACAACAACAATCTGACGATACCGCAGGTCGTGAACCGTTTAGGCATGGTGTTCTTCCTATTGTTTTTTAACCTAGGGATAACGATATTTGTATTCTTGCTTACGGGCATGATGTTATTTAGCCAGATACTTTTTATTATCTTCGCTATGTTTCTGCCTATCAGTTTTCTACTCTCCATGATACCGAGTTATGAAAGCATGGCAAAGCAGGCAATCGTAAGGGTGTTTAATACCATAATGACACGGGCAGGAATAACGCTCATTGTAACGGTGGCGTTCAGCATTTCCAGTATGTTTTATAACATATCTACGGACTATCCGTTTTTCATGGTGGCGTTCTTGCAGATAGTGTGTTTCGCTGGTATCTACATGAAGCTGGGCGACTTAATGAGTATGTTCTCTTTGAATGCTAACGACAGTCAAAGCATGGGACGAAGAATTTTCCGCAGACCATATCTATACTTGGCACATAGGGCTAGACGTATGGAAAGACGGCTTGCTGGTGCGGTTACTGCTGGCGGTGTCGCTGGTGCGGTGGCAGGTAGCACGATTTCAAACAGAAAACCGACAAGGAACACAGCTACAAAAGACAGTCGGGGCAATACCACTTCCAGCATGGGACAGCGTGCAGGCTCAAAGGTGGGTGCTGTCTTAGATACGAAAAATAAAGTGAAAGACAAGGCAAATGCTGTCAAAGAAAATATCAAGGATATGCCGACACAGACCGCTTATGCGGTGTATTCCGCAAAGGAAAAGGCAAAGTCCAGCGTGTCCGACTTCAAGCGTGGCATGGTGCAGGAACAGCAGTCCAGACAGACGGGACGATTGGAAAAGCAGGAACAGCATAGACAAAATATCGCTGACAAGCGTATGGAGCTTCAAAAGGCACAAGAAACAAGGCAGGCACAGCGAAAGGCTGACGGATCAGCGACAACGGGAGCTACCCGTCCCCATGAGCGACCAGCCACAGCTTCAACCATTCCAAAGCCGAGTGTTGAAAAAACGCAGGAAGTCAAACGTCCTGCCACAGCGACCACTTCAAAAGCAAGCGAGCCAGTCAAGACAAATGTTATCAAAGAGCGTCCATTATCTTCTGGTGCTTCTGATAGGAAAGCGACCCAGTCTGCACAGCCAGTACATAGGCAGAATGTAGAAAAAGTGGTATCGCAGGAAACACGCCAGAATTACACAAAAGACCGTAGGACAAAGGTTCAGCAGACGCAAACCGTCCAAAAGAACCAGCAGACAACAGAGAAAACTCGTAACCTTGTGATGAAGAAAGGACAGAAGAAAAAATGAAACTGAAACATATCGCTATCATTGGCAGTCTGTTTCCTATCCTCTTTTCTCTGGTGCTTTTCTTTGGTGTGTTGATTAGTGCGGACAGCGACGACGAGAACAGCAACTTTTCTTCTGGCATTACGGGTATGAATTTGTCCGCAGAAGTCTTGAAACATCAGCCTATGGTAGAAAAATACGCCAGAGAATACGGCATTTCCGAGTATGTCAATGTGCTATTGGCTATCATTCAAGTAGAAAGTGGTGGTACGGCAGAAGATGTTATGCAGAGTTCGGAAAGTCTTGGCTTACCGCCCAACTCTTTAGATACGGAAAGCTCAATCAAGCAGGGGTGTAAATATTTTGCGTCCCTGCTTTCTTCCTGCAAAAATCAAGGTATCGACGATTTGAATGTAGCGATACAGTCCTATAATTACGGCGGTGGCTATGTGGGATATGTGGCTGGAAACGGGAAAAAGCATACCTTTAATCTTGCAGAAAATTTTGCCCGTGAGAAGTCGGGCGGTAAAAAAGTAACCTACACCAACCCGATAGCCGTTGCGAAGAACGGGGGCTGGCGGTATGGCTATGGAAATATGTTCTATGTGGAATTAGTCAATCAATATTTGACTGTGGCACACTTTGATAATGCGACAGCACAAGCGATTATGAATGAAGCGTTGAAATATCAAGGCTGGAAGTATGTGTATGGTGGCAGTAACCCGAACACTTCCTTTGATTGTAGCGGACTTGTGCAATGGTGCTATGGAAAAGCTGGTATCTCCTTACCGAGAACCGCACAAGCACAGTATGACGCTACCCAACATCTTCCGCTTTCGCAGGCAAAGGCTGGGGACTTGGTGTTTTTTCATTCTACCTATAACGCTGGTTCGTATGTAACCCATGTGGGAATATATGTGGGAAATAACAAAATGTACCATGCAGGCGACCCGATAGGATATGCAGACCTAAGTAGTAGTTACTGGCAACAGCACTTAATCGGTGCAGGACGAGTAAAACAATAGAAAGGACTTGAAAAATATGTTTAAGAAGAATAAGAAACAGACAGAAAATGTCAAAGAAAAAAAGGTGCGTACTGTCAAGGTAGGCATACATAAGAAAACCGTGATTGCGTTATGGGTGGTGCTTATCGCAAGCGTGAGCTTTGGGGTATATAAGAATTTTACCGCTATCGACCAGCACACGACCCACGAAAAAGAAATCATTGAGCTTCGCTTGCAGGACACCAACGGGATTGAAAATTTTGTGAAGAACTTCGCAAAGTCCTATTACACATGGAATAACAGCAAAGAAGCGATTGAAGCAAGGACGCAGGCAATCAGCGGTTATCTGACAAAGGAATTGCAGGACTTGAATGGTGATACAATCAGAACGGATATACCAACCAGCTCCACAGTTACAGATGTGATTGTGTGGAGTATCGAACAGTTGGGAACGGACACTTTTTCTGCTACCTACGAAGTAGATCAGCAGATAAAAGAGGGAGAACAGACAAGCAATGTGAAAGCAACCTATACCGTAAAAGTCCATATAGACGCTGACGGGGATATGGTAATCGTTCAGAACCCTACCCTTGCACCAGCAATCGAAAAATCAGACTATGAGCCTAAGACACCAGAAGCAGACGCAAGTGTAGACGCTGATACTGTAAACGACGCTACCGCATTTCTGGAAACATTCTTTAAGCTGTACCCAACAGCGACGGAAAAAGAGCTTGCTTACTATGTATTGGGAAATGTGATTGAACCTATCGGCAGGGACTACATTTATTCTGAACTGGTAAACCCTATCTTTATAAAGGACGGCGACAATGTGAAAGTCAAGGTTGCGGTAAAATTCATTGATAATCAGACAAAAGCGACGCAGGTATCGCAGTATGAGCTTGTGCTACATAAGGATAGTAACTGGAAGATTGTAGGATAAATGATATAGCGTGCATTTCCTATCAGATTTGCACGCTTTTACAAAACGACAAGAAAACTGTGCAAAAATATTGACTTGTAATGACCGAATGCTATAATATAAATGACAAGTGTACTTGGTATTATTTGAAAGGAGCGTTATATAATGGATAAAGAAAAAATACTATCACAAAACAAAAAAGAGAATCTATATCTTGATGAATACGAAAAACATATTAAACTTCAAGGGAAATCTTTTGGCTTAATGTTTGTTTTATTTATCTGCATTTTAATTCTTTTCATTAAAGCAGTTTGTAAAGAACCTTACTATGACATAATGACAATTATTGGGTCTGTGGCATTTGGCTCTATGGGTTATGAAGCACATATTTCAAAAAATAAATCCAAATTTGTTATTGCTTTATTCTTTCTTCTATTTACGGGGTATTACTTTTATAAATTTTTAATGGTAGGTTTATAGAATGGACGAACATTTAATTTTGCGAAACAGATTAAAAACTGTACGAAAAGAAAAAAAATTATCACAAACAGAATTAGCTGAACTAGTCGGGGTTTCTCGGAATACAATTAGTTCTATTGAAACTGGACAATTTAATCCAACAGCAAAATTGGCATTAGTGCTTTGTATAGCTTTAGATAAAAAATTTGAAGAATTATTTTATTTTGATTAAAGGAGAGAACGATTATGGAATTAGAGGAATTGATTGTTGAAATAGTTATAGGATTGTTTTTACTTTTTACATCTTATCAAATAGGAATAAAAGAGAATATTACTTTATTACATGGTTATCATTATACACAACTTGACCCTAAAGATAAAAAGGTGTTTACAAAAAAAATAGGAATAGGCACTTTACTGGTTAGTATTGGTATTCTTGTTATGCCGATTATCAATTTAATCTCTCATTCTGAATTAGGCTATTACATAGGTCTTATTTTGATTGTTGTAGGAGTGTTTTATATCATATTCATCATTGTAAAATACAACGGAAAACTTATTAGCTTTAAAAAGTAGAATTGAGGTATGAATATGATAGGACTGAACAAAAGAGATATAAAAAAGGCATTGAAAGCTGGTGCAAAGGCTGGCGGTGTATCATTGGCTGATGTTCGGGCGGATATAGAAGCTACGATTGATAAAGCTATTAACAGCACCGACCCAGAAGTGCAGGCAAATTTCAAAAAGTATTTTGGAAATAAACGCCCTACACCAGAGGAATACATTTATACCATTACGAAAAAGACAAAGGTAAAATTATAATAAAAGGGTCGTGGAAATGCTTCACAGAATTGTGATCTGCATTATCACGGCTCTTTTACTCTCTGTTTACTTTCAAAACTGTAAGTGTAATTGAATACTGCCCTTGCTATAATTTAATTGTATTCCAAAACAAATAAATGTGGCAG
Organism: Dorea amylophila; assembly: GCF_025567265.1. Classification (NCBI taxonomy): domain Bacteria; kingdom Bacillati; phylum Bacillota; class Clostridia; order Lachnospirales; family Lachnospiraceae; genus Dorea; species Dorea amylophila. The sequence continues at coordinate 5,361 of NZ_JAOQJW010000014.1, forward strand.
GAAGAAAGGAGCGATTTTTAATGGAACACATTTTAAATTTAGAGCAAGTAAAAAAATACTACGGGGGTAATTCTGGAAATATCACAAAGGCAGTAGACGGTATTTCTATGTATGTAGACAAGGGCGAATTTGTCGCAATCATGGGAGCTAGTGGTTCTGGAAAGACTACCCTATTAAACTGTATCTCTACGATTGATACTGTAACCAGTGGACACATTACAGTCAATAATCAAGATATTACAAAAATCAAGGATAAAGATTTTGCTGATTTCAGACGTGAAAATCTAGGGTTCATTTTTCAAGATTTCAACCTTTTAGATACTTTAACGATTGAAGAAAACATTTCTTTGTCATTGGTAATCAACAAACAGAACCCTGCTGATATTGACAAACGAGTTCATGCTATCGCTGATAAATTGGGTATTCGTGATATTTTATCGAAATTTCCTTATGAAGTTTCTGGCGGACAAAAACAGCGTTGTGCTTGTGCAAGAGCCTTAATCAATGAACCGAAACTGATATTAGCTGATGAACCGACGGGAGCTTTGGACTCAAAAGCTTCCAGATTATTACTGGAAACAATGTCTGAAATCAACAAGAAAATGCAGGCTACTATTTTAATGGTAACACATGACCCGTTTAGTGCGTCTTTCTGTGAACGTATTTTGTTCTTGAAAGACGGTAAAATATTCAATGAAATTTTCAGAGGGGAAAAAAGCAGAAAAGATTTCTTCAATGAAATACTGGATATATTAACCTTGCTTGGAGGTGAAGTGGGAAATGTTAGGTAAGTTAGCGTATAGAAATACAAAAAGAAATATTAAAGATTATTTGATTTATCTGATAACCGTTACTGCATCCGTTTCTCTTATATTTGCTTTTAATTTGGTGGCAAGCTCTGATGAAATTGTAAAGTTATGTTCCAGTATGGATGCATTTAAGAATTCATTGTTCGCTGTAAATATCCTTATTATTTTTGTGATATGCTTTTTGATCAACTATACAACGAAATTTATGTTTGAAAAAAGAAGTAAAGAATTAGGAACATATATGCTTCTTGGCATTAAGAAAAAAGAAATTGCCCACTTAGTTATAATTGAAAATATACTGTTGGGAATTTTAGCATTTGTATTAGCTATTCCTATTGGCTTTTTATTCAGCCAGTTTGTGTCGTTAGTAATTGTAAACTTACTGGGTATTCCAAAAACTCTCTTTATTTCTTTGAATTTTGTTTCTATTGGACTATTGATAATTTGTTTTTTAACTATTTATGTTTTGGTTTTACTTAATCTATTAAGAAGAATAAGTAAAATGACGATACGTGATTTTCTTTACTTTGATAAACAAAATGAAAAGAAAATGTTCCGTGACAGTAAAAAAAGAAATGTCATTTTTGTTTTAAGTATTATTCTTGGTGCGATTTCTCTTTTTCTCTGGAATTCACGTTGTACTATGGATAATTTTAATAAGCAAGAAACACTTACCTATTTGATGGTGAGCGTAATCATGTTGATTATCAGCATTTATGGTATATCTACAACTTGTGCAGATATGTTCTTGACTGTTTTGTTAAAGAATAAAAAAATGAAATATCAAAATGACAATCTGTTTGTAGCAAGAACATTTGCTTCTAAAGCAAGAACAATGAGCTTCACATTTGGTACATTGTCTATGTTGATTTTAACTTCACTGCTGGCTCTGAATTATTCTAGTATCAACAAAGCTTCGTATGATATCAGCGTGAATTTAAATGCACCATATGATGTACAACTCTTTGATGATAAGCAGGTATTTGATGAATATATTCGAGTAATTGAAGAAGAATATACGATTGATAATACCATTGAGTACGACATTTATAAAGAGCCGAATCATCAGGTACAAAATTTCTTCCAATCAGAATATTATGATTTTGACCCAGTCTTGAAGTTAAGTGATTATAATAGGTTACTAGAATTAAGAAAGATGCCGTTGCTTTCTTTAAATGATAACGAATACTATATAGTTACAAATAGCAAGTTTGCATATGAGGTTGAAGATAACAAAGACATTGAAACTATAACAGTAGCAAATAAAAATTTGAAATTAAAAGGATATGACACTAAGTCTTATTGGAACTCTATAACTAATACTGGCAGATTTGTTGTTGTACTTCCAGATAAATATGTTCAAGGACTTGAAGTATCAGAAAATCATTTGATTATAGATACAAAAGAAGAAACAGATGCAGAATTAGAAAACAAGATAAAAGAAGATATGCAACATCAATTAGTAAAGGTTGATAAAAATGGAGAAATAAATGACGAATCGTATAGAGTAAATGTAAGAGGTGCAGAAATAGAACAACAAAAAGCAATGGTTGCAATAGTAGCCAGTCTGTTTATGTACATTGCATTTATCTTGATTTCCGCAGTAGGGACAATTTTGGCAGTTCAATCATTGAGCGACTCTACTAAATACAAATATCGCTACTTGACCTTGCGAAGATTAGGAATAAATGATAAGTCGCTATTTAAGACAATCAGAAAACAATTATTGATATTATTTTGTGTCCCTGCAATATCAGCAATATTATGTTCTTTTGTGATGATGTCGTCATTGAATAATGTGTATCAACAAATTTTGGGAGATAAACACCTTTATCTAATCTACTTTGGCTTGAATTTAATTATCTTCTTCCTAATTTATAGTATTTACTGGATTGCAACGTATATTGGTTTTAAACGAAATATCAACGAGGAGAGTTAGACTTTTCTAGCTCTCCTACTGTGAAATTATTATAATGATAAATCAAGGGGGTGTTGAAATGAGAATAGCAATTATCGAAGATGATGAAATCACTCGTTTGGAGCTTTCTAAATTATTGAACACACAAGGATATGAAACAGTTTTATTGACTGACTTTGGAAACCTGACAGATGAATTAAAGCAATATTCCATAGAACTGGTTCTGCTTGATATTAACCTGCCGTATGAGAATGGCTATGAAGTATGCAGGAAAATAAAACAAGTCATGCCAGTACCGATTATCTTTGTAACAAGCAGAGATACAAATGCTGACGAATTGAAAAGTATTCAAGTGGGTGGGATTGACTTCATAACAAAGCCGTATGACACGCTTATTCTTCTTGAGAAGATCAAGCGTGCATTGCAGTTGTCAAACCCGAATAATTTCCGTGAGCTTGTCAAAAAAGATTGTACCCTTGATTTACATTTATCCATTTTGAAGTATCAAGAGCAAAGCATTGAACTGACAAGAAATGAATTTCGTATTTTGTACTACTTCTTTATGAACGAAGATAAAGTTATTAGCAAAGAAGAACTATTGGAAAAGCTGTGGAATGACAAATATTATATAGACGAAAATGTATTATTGGTTAATATGACCCGTCTAAAAAAGAAAATGAAAGAAATCGGTATTGTTCATTTATTGGAAAATATACGAGGAAAGGGTTGGAAACTGTGAGTTTTTTTACATTCTTAGAAGAAAAAATAACAGAGATATTGTTTCAGCTTTTCTTTCTTGCCGTAGTAGCATTTCTCTTGATTTTCTACGGTGTAGATACGCTGTTTGTTGTATCGTTGGTAATTCTGTTCATCAGCATACAAGGGCTTTTTCAATGGTGTTTGTATCGGAAGAAACGTAACGTTTCACAACATATTATTGATTTAGTAGACGGACTGGAAGAAACCTATTATATTGCAGACGTTTTACCAAAGCCAAAAGAATTTCAAAATAAAGCCTATTGCTACGCACTAAAAAAAGCCTGCAAATCTATGAATGATGAAATCGGCAAAATCACAGAGGAAAAGCAGGACTATCAAGAATATGTGGAAAGTTTCGTCCATGAAATTAAAATACCGATAGGAGCATTGTCTTTGACGTTTGACAATACAAAAAATTACACATTAAAAAAAGAAACAGACAAAATATTTCAGTTAGTGGAACAAATGCTCTACTATGCAAGAAGCGAAAATACGGAAAAGGACTATTTTGTAAAACAGTTGCAGTTAGACGAAGTGATACATAATGTCATTCTGAAATTCCGTCATTCGCTTATGGAAAGAAAAACAATTATCAATATCCATGACATAGAAAATGTCATTTATACTGATGAAAAATGGCTGACATTCATTCTATCTCAAATCGTGCAAAATGCGATTAAGTATTTTGATAAGCAAGAAAATAAACTGACGATATACAGTCAAGACAATGGTACAAATATATTGCTTGTGATTGAAGATAATGGTTGTGGAATAAAAGCGTCTGATTTATCCCGAGTATTTGAAAAAGGTTTTACGGGTTCAAATAGAAACAAGGCAAATGCAACGGGTATGGGACTGTATCTATCGAAAAAATTATGCGATAGGTTGGGCTTGAAATTGGATATTGCTTCTACGGAAAAAGAATATACAAGACTGACCATTACATTTCCAAAAGGAATAGTTCATAATTTTTCAGAGTAATTTGAAAACCATGCCAACATTGATACGGTGCTTTAAGGGGGCTTGCATTATGGAAAACTTTAAGTACAATTATTTGCAATCAAATTCCACCTAATAGCACACTATTAAAAATTGAATATGTTTTAGCTTTAAAGGCTCGTACAGACTATATGTTTTGTGCGGGCTTTTTTCATACCCGAAAAAAATTTAAAAATTTTTCAAAAGAGGTCATTAAATCACACCTTTCATTCCCTATATGGTGCGGAAAGAGGGATAAACACTTTTCAAATCATAGTGGAAAGGGGGTGAGATTGATGAAACCGTCTGACTTCCAGAAAACAGTTCAATGTCGCTTTGAAAGTTGTTTGAAGAAAGTTGTCCGTCATGTTGTAAAGGACTACCAACAAGGATTGAAACGACGAAAAGATAAAGAAATTCCATTCTGTGAACTTCCAGAAATTTTCGTTGAAAATTTTGCTGTGAGGGACGACTACGAAACAGATTATACAATCTTTTCAGTATGTGGCATTGATATTCGTGTCCTTGATGATGAGCTGGCAGAAGCCTTGAAAAAACTTCCAGAAAGAAAGAGAAATACTCTGTTAATGTATTACTTCTTGGAAATGACAGAAAGTGAAATTGCCAACTTACAAAAGATTACGCAAAGCGGTGTATTTAGAAACCGACATCATGCTTTGGAAACTATGAAAAAAATACTAAAGGAGAAGCAGTAAAATGAAGCAAACATTTAAGAAGCCGTCCTACTATTTGCTTTCGCAAGCAATGGACGGGGACGAAAAAGCGATTGAAAAAATACTGGCATTTTATGACCCGTACATATCAAAGTGCTGTTTGCGCCCACTTTATGATGAATACGGCAATGTCTATATTGTTGTAGATATGGAGTTAAAGGGACTTATCCGAGAAGCACTTATCAAAATGATTTTAGGGTTTGATATTGCCTTAGAAATCGAAGAAGAATAAGCAGTTTTTAGCAGAGCATGGTTTAATGTCCCCCTCTTTCCTGCTCTGCCCTGCTTTTACATGAAAGCAACACGCTTTCGCCACAGCTCTTTGACAACTGAATAAAGCAGACAGATACGTTTGTGAGATAGCGAGCCACGGGGACTGTACGCCACGACCTTTCCAAAAGAAAGCGAGCGACCCACGCAGTGATCCGAGAGCGACTGTTGGAAAAGTCGTTTTGCCATGACCTATCCTCACAGAATAATGATACGTCCGCATGGTGCGGTTCTGCCCACAAGAATGGGAATAGTTGAGATACTAATGGAGCTTTCCAAAGCCGTCTGTCTGCTTATGTAACTTATAAATAGACACACAGTAAAGGGGGTGTTACATTATGTTAAATACTGATGTGTTAAATGATGTGATGTTCCAGCGAGGTAAGGTGTTGGAATATGAATAAAACGAAGATAAGAGCAACGGAACAGCCGATTGCTGTTGATATAGAGGGACTGTCTGCTATGTTATCTTGTGGTCGTGCTACTGCAAGAAAGATTGGCGAGCAGGCAGGAGCAAAAATTGTGATAGGTCGCAGGGTTCTTTATTCCATAGAAAAAGTCAAGAAATACTTGTTATATTTGGAAGAATAGAGCGATTTTCTATTTATGTTCTCTGGCGTGTGTAGTATAATAAGAAAGGACAAAGCATGCTGTGAGAACAAGAAAAGAGGCTTTTTCAGAAAGGAATGGTTCTCATGGCAATTAGTAGAAAAGACCCAAAAGGAAGAAAATTAAGAGAGGGCGAAAACTGGCGTAATGATGGAAGATACAGTTATCGTTATACAGATGTAAGAACAGGCAAGAGATTGACAGTCTATGCACAAGATTTACCAGAGCTTCGAGAAAAAGAGAAGCAGATTGCAAAAGATATGGAAGATAACATATTGACAGAAGGAGCAATCAAAAAAATGACGCTCAACACGTTATTTGAGCGTTATATGGAAACTCGTGAGCTGGCTGATACTACAAGAGTTAGTTATGTTCGTGCTTGGGAAAACAGAGTAAAAGACGAGATTGGAAATATTAAAGTTGTTCAGCTTTTACCCTCACATATTAAAGCGTATTATGCGAAACTTTCCAAAGCTGGATATGCTTATTCTACAATCAAGTATATTCACAACCTGCTTTATCCTGCATTAGAAATGGCTGTTGATGATGATATTATCCGAAAGAACCCTGCAAAAAGTTCCATTAGTGATTATGGAAAAACAGCAGAGGAAAAAGAAGCCTTAACAGTTTCTCAACAAGAAAAGTTTATGGAGTTTGTAAAACAGAGCAATGTCTATAACACATATTATCCTATGTTTACCATAATGATTGGTACGGGGTTAAGGTGTGGGGAGCTTATTGGTCTTACATGGAAAGATATAAACATCAAGGCAAAAACGGTTAATGTAGACCACCAGCTCATTTATAAGAATTTAGGCGACGGTTGCAAGTTCCATATCTCTACACCAAAAACGGAGTCGGGTATTCGTATTATACCTATGACACAAGAAGTTGCAAAAGCCTTTGAGGAACAAAGGAAAATCAATTTTATGCTTGCAAAGGATAAGAGCATTGAGGTGGACGGGTATTCGGGGTTTGTCTTTACAGCAAAATCGGGCAGACCGCTTATGCCGAATGGCGTAAATAGTGTTTTATACAACATTGTAGACGCATATAACAAAACCGAAGTAGAGAGAGCAAAAAAAGAGCATAGGAAAGCAGAGCTGTTACCAAAGTTTTCAGCTCATGTAATGCGTCACACAGCTTGTACCAGAATGGCAGAGTGCCGTATGGATGTAAAAGTTCTTCAATATATTATGGGACACGCTCATATAGATGTAACAATGGAAGTGTATAACCATATTGGAGAGCTGACAAGGATTGAAAATGAGATTGCAAGACTAGATAGTATGGTGTTAAATGCTTGACACCACAAAAAGAGAAATTGGTGTCAAATTGGTGTCAAAACAGAAAAAATCACAATTTCAAAAGAAATAAGATACTGCAAACCATTGATTTTAAAGGGTTTGCAAAAAAAATCTCAAAAAATTAGCACTCAAGGGTTGACAGTGCTAATATTAGGTGATATAGTACAGATAGAACAAAGGAAGAGAGAAAAAGAATCAAAGGTATGAAGCAGACAGCATTCATAGATGATTCGAAAACTGGAATCCTGAAGTTTCAGTAAACAACACCTCGGAATTCTCCGAACGTGCAAATAATATATTTTTTATCATTTGGAAGGAGATATGACTTATGATGATGCCTAGTATTTTTGGAGAAAACTTATTTGATGACTTTATGGATGATTTTTCATTCCCGACGTTTCCGAATGTCGACAAAGAACTGTATGGAAAACATGCTAAAAATCTGATGAAGACAGATGTAAAAGAGACCGAAAATGCATACGAGATTGATATTGATCTTCCGGGATTTAAGAAAGATGAGATCCAGATGGAACTGAAAGACGGTGTACTTACCGTCAATGCAGCTAAAGGACTGGATAAAGATGAGGAAGATAAGAAAGGTAACTATATCAGAAAAGAACGTTATGCGGGCAGCATGAGCAGAAGCTTCTATGTAGGAAAACATGTAACGGTAGAGGATGTACACCCGAAATATGAAAGTGGAATCCTTTCATTCAGTGTTCCGAAAGAGGAAGCAAAACCGGTAGAAGAGAAGAAACATTACATTTCAATTGAAGGTTAATGAAAGCTCATAGACATAAAAAAGAGTGATGGTACCCCACAGGTATTGAGCCTGTGGGGTATCATATCATAAAAACACATATAGAAAAGCAAATGACGGGAGGGAGAACAATGGCGGCAAAAAGAGATTATTATGATGTTCTTGGAATCAGCAGGAGTGCAGACAAGGGAACGATCAAAAGAGCATATCGTAAACTGGCCAAGAAATACCACCCGGATACCAATGCCGGAAATGCACAGGCGGAAGAGAAGTTCAAGGAAGCAACGGAAGCCTATAATGTGCTGAGTGATCCGGAAAAAAAGAAATTGTATGATCAGTTTGGCCACGCAGCTTTTGACGGCAGTGCCGGGGGCAGTGGAGCTTACGGTTATGGAAGTGAACCAGGAGGCGGCACCTATAGCTATAACGGACCGAATGGGAGCTTTCATGAATATCATTTTGAAGGCGGCGATATGGATGACATTCTGAAGAATATGTTCGGCGGTGGATTCTCGGAAGGAGCAGGAAGCGGCTTTCACGGATTTGGAGGATTCGGAAAAGGATTTAGCGGTGGCGGAAATTTTCGGCAGGATGGTTCCGATGTGACAGCTGAAATAGATGTAACATTTGATGAGGCTGCATTCGGTGGAGATAAAGTTATCCGGCTGTCAGATGCACAGGGCAGCAATGTGGCAGGAAAATCATTGAAAGTGCATATTCCGGCAGGTATCAGCGACGGAAAAAGCATCCGTCTGAGAGGAAAAGGAATGCCGGGAGTGTCCGGAGGTAAAGCAGGAGATCTGTTATTAAAAGTCAGAGTCGGCAAACGTCCGGGATTCGAACGAAAAGATATGGATGTATATTCAAAAGTCACGATTCCGTTTACTACAGCAGTGCTGGGAGGAGAAGCAGTGGTACAGACACTTACCGGAAGAGTGGTCTGCAAGATCAATCCGGGAACGCAGTCCGGAACGAAGATCCGGTTAAAAGGCAAAGGAATCGTGTCTATGAAGGATGCAGGAAGATATGGAGATCAGTATGTGACTGTTCAGATAGATGTACCAAAGAATCTCAGTAACGAAGCTAAGAGAAAATTAAAAGAATTTGAAGCTGCATGCAGGAACGGAAGCCGGGGAGCAGCATAAATTTTCATATAAATATAGAATAAATGCATTGTTTTATCAGAAGAATCCAGCTTGGATTCGGAAAGGTAGAAGGATGCATTTTTTTCTGTATTGACGCTCTCTTTAGAAAGAATTATAATAAAATAATTAGGAAAAAGAATCTGTATTTCCATACAGGTTATGAAAATATATGCTAAGGAGATAAGTAAGATGAGCAAGATTATTTTAACAGGTGACCGCCCGACAGGACGTCTTCACGTTGGTCATTATGTAGGTTCATTAAAAGAACGTGTAAAATTACAGAATTCAGGAGAATATGATGAGATCTATATTATGATCGCAGATGCGCAGGCACTGACAGATAACGCCGAACATCCGGAAAAAGTACGTCAGAACATCATGAACGTAGCACTGGATTATCTGGCTTGTGGAATCGATCCTGAGAAATGTCACATTTTTATCCAGTCAATGGTTCCTGAGCTTACAGAATTAACATTCTATTATATGAATCTGGTTACAGTATCCAGAGTGCAGAGAAACCCTACGGTAAAAGCAGAGATCAAGCAGAGAAACTTTGAAGCAAGTATCCCGGTAGGCTTCTTCTGTTACCCGATCAGCCAGGCTGCCGATATTACAGCATTCCGTGCAACAACAGTTCCGGTTGGAGAAGACCAGATGCCGATGATCGAGCAGTGTAAAGAGATCGTGCACAAGTTCAACAGTGTATACGGTGAGACATTAACAGATCCGGAAATCGTACTTCCATCTAACAAGTCATGCTTAAGACTTCCGGGAATCGATGGAAAGGCCAAGATGAGTAAATCGCTTGGCAACTGTATCTATCTTTCTGACGAAGAAGATGTTGTGAAGAAGAAAGTGATGTCTATGTTTACAGATCCGAACCATCTTCGTGTAGAAGATCCGGGGCAGGTAGAAGGTAATCCGGTATTCATTTATCTCGATGCATTCTGCAAAGATGAATATTTTGAAGAATTCTGGCCGGAATATAAGAATCTGGATGAGTTAAAAGCACACTATCAGCGAGGAGGTCTTGGTGATGTCAAAGTTAAGAAGTTCCTGAACAAGGTACTTCAGGCGGAGCTGGCACCAATCCGTGCGAGAAGAAAAGAATGGGAGCAGAAGCTTCCGGAAGTATTCGCAATACTGAAAGAAGGAAGCAAAGCAGCCGAGGCAAAAGCAGCAGAGACACTGCAGGATGTAAAGGCTGCTATGAGAATCAACTATTTTGATGATGCAGATTTCCTGAATTAAGAATAGCAGAGATATTATAGAATCCTCGAAATATCAGACGATACCTGGTATTTTGGGGATTTCTTTTATTGGGAATTGTTGTATAATAAAACTATCAGTAAAAAATGGAAATTGTATAGATAATAATGGGAGTGAAGAGGCGTGATCATATGAAAGAGATAACAAAAGAAGCACTTCTGGAAGCTTTAAAATTAAGAGATACCGGAGAACATCCGGCGTTCCGGGAATGTGAGTTCAAAGACATGGATCTGAGCGGAGCAGATCTGCATAATATGGACTTCACATTAAGTTCGTTTCAGAATGTAAATCTGGAGTATGTGAATTTGAAAAACAGCAGTGTGGAAAATGCATTGTTTGACGGGAATTCCCTGCATGGTGCGGATTTTCAGAATGCGAATATGAAGACAGCAGCATTTCGTGAATGCGATATGCGTGAATGCAATATCAGGGGAGCGAACCTTTATGGAGCAGTACTTGAGCATGCAAAGTTAGACGGCATTCAGTCCGATCATACAACCCAGTGGTTCCGTATGCACTGCCCGGAGACCGGACCAATCCTGGGATATAAGAAATGTGTGAATGACAGGGTGGTACAGCTTCTGATTCCTGCTGATGCAAAGCGTACTTCGGCAACACTTCCATCCTGCCGCTGCAGTAAGGCAAAGGTGCTTTCGATAAAAAGTTTTGATGAGACGGAAGAATTTGAAGAAGCCTGGTCGCTGGTCGATGAAAATTTTGTATACAGAAAAGGACAGTGGGTTGAGGTGAAAGATTTTAATGAGGACAGATGGATGGATTCCACGACAGGGATTCATTTCTGGATGGAGAGAAAAGAGGCTCTTGGTTATTGATATCTAACAGGCATTAGAAATCAGGACTCAGAAGCTTGACATGAATACAGCGATGCGATAGATTAATTTATGGATTAGAGAGTATGAAGGAGAGAAACTTATGAATTTACATGAATTTTTTATCGTATGCCCGCTGGTATTTCTTGCCGGATTTGTGGATGCGATTGCTGGAGGAGGAGGCCTGATTTCATTGCCGGCCTATATGTTCGCAGGGGTTCCGGTACACAATGCAATTGCAACGAATAAATTATCATCGGCAACGGGAACGGCGGTGTCAACATGGCATCTTGTGAAGAGCAGATGTGTGGATCTGTTTCTGGTTCCGGGAACGGTAGCATGTGCGTTCGTTGGTTCGATCGCAGGGGCGAATCTGGCACTGATCATCAGTGACAAAGTATTAAAGACGGTACTGGTCTTTGTTCTTCCGGTTGTGGCGTTCTGTGTGTTACGTGACAAAAATCTGAAGCCGGTGATCCCGGAAGGATTTACCAGAAAGAAACAGTATCTGATCATGGCGGCATGTTCATTCGTGATCGGTATCTATGATGGATTTTACGGACCGGGAACCGGGACATTTTTACTGCTTACATTTACCAAATTAGGAAAGCTCGATATAGAGAAAGCAACAGGAAACGTAAAAGTTGTCAATTTGACATCGAATATATCGGCGTTAATTACATTTATTCTGGCAGGGAAGATCTTATGGGTACTGGGACTTTCGGCATCCATATTCAGCATTGCAGGACATTATCTTGGTGCACACATGGTTGTGAAGAACGGGGTAAAGGTCATCAAGCCGATTATCTTACTTGTGCTCGTATTACTGATGATCAAGATTATTCTCGGAATATAGATGGAACAATTTAGCATATTGCAGTAAAAGAGCCCGCAGTGTATAATGTACCCATAATTTTAGGAAATGAGGTATAACATGGAAGATTCAAATAGAAACTTTAAATTACAGACATGTGAAGATTTTATAGAAGTGCTTGCAAGTAAAGCGGCTGTTCCGGGAGGTGGCGGAGCGGCCGCTTTAACCGGGGCTATCGGAATTGCGCTTGGCAATATGGTTGGAAGCCTGACAGTGGGAAAGAAAACATATGCAGATGTAGAAGATGAAATTATCGAATGCAAGAAAGAGGCGGATGAGATCGCAAAAGAATTCTTAGAACTGATGGATAAGGATGCGGAAGCATTTGAGCCGCTCAGTAGAGCATACGGACTTCCGAAGTCTACGCCGGAAGAGATTGCAGAAAAAGAAGAGATCATGGAGAATGCACTGAATGTGGCATGTGGTGTTCCGATCGAGATCCTGAAGACCTGTGCCAGAGGCATTGACCTTGTCGAAGTATTTGCTGCAAAGGGCAGCCGGATCGCATTAAGTGACGCTGGAGTCGGAGCAACACTTTTAAAATCTGCCATGCAGGGCGCATCATTGAATGTATATATCAATACGAAATCAATGAAAGACAGAAAAAGAGCGGAAGAACTCAATCAGCTGGCAGATTCCCTCCGGGAAGAATATGAAGCAAAAGCAGACCGTATATTTGCGGAAGTAAGCAGCCGCATCCGGTAAAGACAGTGTTAGAAAGAAAAAGAAAGTAGAAAGAAAGCAGCAGGACAAATAATGGCAAAATTACTATTAGGAAAAGAAGTAAATGCTTCTATTAATGAAGAAATCAAGGCAAAAGTAGAAAAGTTAAAAGCACAGGATATTACACCGACGCTTGGAATCATCCGTATCGGCGAAAGAGAAGACGATATCGCATATGAAAAGAGTGCAGCAAAACGATGTGAGACGCTTGGCGTAGCATATGAGAAATTCCTTCTTCCGGCAGATGTAAAAGAAGAAGAGGTATTAAAGACGATCAGTCAGGTAAATAAGAATGATAAAATTCATGGCGTTTTGTTGTTCAGACCTCTTCCGAAGCATCTGAACGAGGACAGGATTGTCAATGCGCTGGCGGTAGAAAAAGATGTAGATGGAATTACGGATCTTTCTATGGCAGGAGTTTTCATGGGAAAAGATATGGGATACGCACCATGTACGCCAAGTGCCTGCATGAAGGTGCTGGAGCATTACGGAATAGACTGCACAGGTAAAAAAGTGGTAGTTATCGGAAGAAGTCTGGTAGTCGGAAAACCGGCAGCCATGATGCTGCTGAAGAAGAATGCGACCGTAACTGTCTGCCATACCAGAACAGTGGACATGCCGTCTGTGGTAAAAGAGGCGGATATTGTAGTTGTAGCGGCCGGAAAAGCCGGAGTTATCGATGGAAACTATCTGAGAGAAGGACAGATCGTCATTGATGTCGGAATTAATGTGAATGAAGAAGGAAAACTCTGTGGAGATGTGAATTTTGAGGAAGCAGAGAAGATTGTAGATGCGATCACACCGGTTCCGCGTGGAGTCGGAGGGGTAACGACTTCCATTCTGCTGGAGCATGTGGTGGATGCTGCGATTGCACAGAACAGATAGAGAGTTAAGAGGCGAGAGGCGGAGAAAATGAAGAGGATAGATTTCGAAAATGGAACAGTAACAGGGAACATTCTTGGAGCGGCTCTTCCAATGCTTGCTGCCCAGCTGTTAAATCTGCTGTATAACATTGTAGACCGTGTATACATTGCACGTATTCCGCATGTGGGAACGGCAGCACTCGGGGCAGTCGGGATCTGTTTTCCGTTAATCATGATCATTACTGCTTTTGCAAATCTCTTCGGCGGCGGTGGTGCGCCGCTGTTTTCGATTTACAGAGGAAAAAAAGAAGAGAAGACAGCAGTCAGAATTATGAATACATCGTTTTCCATGATCTGTGCCAGTGCAGTACTGCTGATGATCGGAGGATTCCTTTTTGCGTATCCTGTTTTGATTTTGTTTGGAGCTTCCAAAGATGCAATGCTCTATGCATACCCATATATGATGATCTATTTGATCGGTACACTACCTTCGATGATTGCGGTGGGAATGAATCCGTTCATTAATGCACAGGGATACTCGGTGATAGGGATGTCTTCGGTTGTTGTCGGAGCAGCTGCAAATCTAATCCTGGATCCGGTATTTATTTTTATCCTTGGACTCGGCGTAAGAGGAGCAGCAATCGCAACAGTATTGTCACAGACGATATCCGCAATATTTGTATATTTCTTCCTTTCAAGAAGAGCAGAATTGAAAGTCCGGCTTTTGCGAAGGGAAGAGATTGGAGTATGTAGCGGATATGCCAGAAACATTGTAAGTCTTGGAATGGCAGGATTTATTATGCAGCTTACGAACAGTCTGGTATCAATCTGCTGCAATCATGTACTTTCCGTTACAGGAGGAGATATCTACATTTCGGTTATGACAATTATTAGCAGTGTGCGTCAGCTTGTGGAGACACCGATCAGTGCGATAAATGAAGGTACATCTCCGATCCTGAGTTATAATTACGGCGCACGCCGTCCCGGACGTGTGAGAAAAGCTATGGTAGTGCTTGCAGTTATGATCCTTCTCTATACTGCTGTGATGTGGGGGAGTATTATTGTAACTCCGGAAGTTCTTATCCATATTTTCAGTTCTGATAAGATGCTGTTAAAAGATGCGGTACCTGCACTCAGACAGTATTTCGCCGCATTTATTTTCATGGATCTGCAGTATATGGGGCAGACAGTATTCAAATCATTGAATAAAAAGAAGCAGGCAATCTTTTTCTCAATACTCCGGAAAGTGGTAATTGTAGTTCCGCTCACTTATTTCATGCCGTATGCATTGCATATGGGAACGGATGGGGTATTTCTTGCAGAACCGGTTTCGAATGTGATCGGTGGAAGTATCTGCTTTATCACGATGCTTTGTACGGTACTGCCGGAGCTGAAAAGAATGGAAGCAAGAGAATAAAAATGATGTGATTTTTAGGGGAGATATGGATAAAAAGATTTCAAAAATAACAAGAGGACTGATGACGGTTCTGACAGTCATATTGATTGCATTGTTTCTGACGATCATGGTTCTGGTGAGTAAGATTCAGGGAACAGCCCGTGTCGTAAATTACGCCGGATTGGTCCGCGGAAAGACGCAGCGTATTATCAAACTAGAGAATGCAAAAGAACCGCAGGATGAGATGATTGAATCGGTAGCTTCATTTATAGAAGGACTTCGGTATGGAAGTGATGAGCTGAATCTGGTCCGTCTGGATGACCATGCATTCCAGAATAAGATGAAAGAACTGGATGAACATTTTCAGAAGTTGCAAAAAGAGATCCGGCAAGTGCGTAAAGAGGGCTATGAGAATACGGAAATCATAGAAAAAAGCGAAGCGTTCTTTGTAATCTGTGATGAAGCAACCGGGCTTGCGGAAAAGTATGCACAGAAGAAAGCAACTGCACTGGAACGGCTGGAAAAGATTGTGATCGCAGATATTATCGGTCTGGTGTGTCTTCTGGCATATGAACTGATCAAGGCTGTAAAATACGCGGCGCAGAATAAAGCACTTAAGAAAAAAGTCTATCTGGACGAGGCAACCGGACTTCCGAATAAGAACCGCTGTGAGGAGATCTTAGACGGAGAAATGCCGGAATGTACGGATGGGTCAGTAGCATTGTGTGTATTCGATCTGAATAATCTGCGTATTATTAATAACAGGCTCGGACATGATCAAGGGGATGCGTATATCCGCTCATTTGCGGTGCAGTTAAGAAAA
Source organism: Dorea amylophila (assembly GCF_025567265.1). Classification (NCBI taxonomy): domain Bacteria; kingdom Bacillati; phylum Bacillota; class Clostridia; order Lachnospirales; family Lachnospiraceae; genus Dorea; species Dorea amylophila. Next base: position 21,428 of record NZ_JAOQJW010000014.1, read on the forward strand.
GCGCTGCCGGAAGAATATTTTGCAGGGCGGGATGGCGGAGATGAGTTTATTGCTGTACTTGAGTGTGTGGATCATGAAAAAGTACGGGAAATATTGGGGACAATACGTTCGGAAATTGCCAGATATTCCCAGGAACATCCGGAGATGCCGATCAGTTATGCGGTAGGATATGCACTGGCGGAAGATTTTGAAGGATGTACGATGCGTGAACTCTTCCGGTATGCCGATAAGAATATGTATATAGATAAGAATCAGGCGAAGATAAAAGAGGCAGCGGACCGCCGGGCACTTCATATTCAGATCCTGGATGGAATCAGACAGCAGGGATTTCAATTTTCGGACTGCCTGTATTGTGATGCTTTGCAGGATCAGTATACAGTTTTACGTGCAAGCTCGAATTTCTTCCTTGCAGAAGATGGAAGTTATTCAGGAGCGGTAGAACAGATCGTGCAGAAACTTGCAGATGATTCATCAAGAAAAAGAATGTGGGAACGGCTGCAGATCCCATATATCATTTCCAATCTTTCGGAAAAGAAAGAAGAAAGTGCAAAATATGAACTTCCTTATTGCAGGAAGAATGGAAAAGAGATACAGAGAGGCCGTATGACATTTCTGCGTCTGGATGATACGGCAGCCGGGAAGCTGCATCACTTTATTGTTGGATTTGAAGTGTTTCATGACATGAAGCAGGTCCTGGAAGATGAGAGGCTGCACTTGGAACAGTATTATGAGCAGATGAAGCAGTCCATTCTGGAAAATAGTAATTATATAGAAGCGCTTCTTGAAACAGCGGAAGCTTTGTATACAGTGAACCTGACACAGGATCGTCTGGAACAGATATTTCATCATAGAAAGAAAGAAGAGCGTATATTTGACTTTCAGGGAGAACTTCCATGTTCGTATGATGGATATTGTAGGAAAATACGGCAGCATATTACAGAAGATACATTGGAAACGTATAAGATCATAGATACATCAAAGAGTCTTCTGGATCGTTTTTATGCCGGTGAGAAGCAGGTGACTGTGGAATATCAGGAAAGCAACAAAGACGGAAAAGAAATCTGGATCCAGAAGACAGTGCTGATGTCGCAGGATACAGTCTATGATAACGAGAAAGAACGGGAGCATACAGTGGTTCGCGGAATCATTATGTTCCGGAATACTTCGGAATTCCACGAAAAGGATCAGAAAGAAAAAGAACAATTGCAGATTGCCTATGAAAAGGCAGATATGGAAAGTAAGACAAAGACAGAATTCATGAATCGTATGAGTCATGATCTGCGAACCCCGATCAATGGAATCCTGGGAATGATACATGTGATCCGAAAGAGCTGGAACAATCAGGAGAAGCTGGAAGATTCGGTAGATAAGATCGAGATTTCGACAAGACATCTGATGGACCTGGTGAATGATGTACTTGATATGAGTAAGCTTGAATCGGGACATCTGACAGTGCATGAAGAACCGTTTGATCTGGAAGATCTTATGAAAGAAGTAGCAGTACTGATGCAGGGACAGCTGGAAGAAACTGGAATTATACACCGCAAGCACAGGGAAAATATGCAACATACTATGCTGAAAGGGGATGCGCTTCAGCTACAGAGAATTATGATGAATCTGTTTGGCAACGCAGTCAAATACAATAAAAAAAATGGAACCATAGATACTTATGCGACAGAGATTTCGTGTGACGGTAAGAATGTTTTGTATGAATTCAGGATTGAAGACAGTGGGATCGGTATGAGCAGGGAATATATGGAACATGAATTGTTCCAGCCGTTTACGCAGGAAAAGGCAGATGCAAGAACGCAGTATAAAGGAACCGGACTTGGAATGTCGATTGTTAAAGGTCTGATTGATAGAATGAATGGTACGATCAGTGTCCGCAGTACCCCGGGAGAGGGGAGTGAATTCACATTCCGGCTGGCATTTCGTCTGGCAGAAGAGGAAAAGCAGCAGGCGGCTGATAATAAGGAAGACGCGAAAGATGACCTGGCAGGAATGCGTGTATTATTGGTAGAAGATAATGATATCAATATGGAAATTGCAGAATTCTATCTGACAGATGCAGGAATAATCGTAGAGAAAGCATGGAACGGCAAAGAGGCTATAGAGAAATATGAAGGTACACCAAAGGGGTATTACAGTGCAATACTGATGGATATCATGATGCCTGTGATGAATGGTATAGAAGCCGCAAGGAATATCCGGCGCAAGGAAAAGAATGGGGGAAAAGAAATCCCGATCATTGCAATGACCGCACAGTCGGAAAGAGAAAGTAAAGAAAGCTGCAGTCTGGCGGGAATGAATGCATATATATCCAAACCGGTAGATCCGGAGAATCTGATCCGGATATTGAGAATGTATCAGAAGCGTTAAAGAAAAGTGACAAAAGAGGAAGGTGACAGACATGGTATCATTAAATGATTATCTCTATTCAGGAGATACAGTACTCCGGATTCTTCATAATTACATCAAAGACCTGAGAAAAGATGCCAAAATGACAGGAAATGAAATTGACATGATTCATTGTAATTTTCTTTTACAGATTCAGGAATTACTGGAACATAATGACTTCCTGACAGCCCAGTCGCAGAAGATGAGAGAATTCTACAAATACATGGCACAGGAATATCCGTTTATGGCATTTACTTTCAAGGGAAGAATCAAGTCTCTGATCCGTGCAGAAGAGAAATTCAACGGATATATTGTGGAATTCATCTATGATTATTATGAGGAATATGGGGAGTATCCAAGTGTGGCAGAACTAAAGAAACGATTGCGTTGCTTTAGAGATTTAATTGCTTACAGGATCATTATTTCTGTTCCGAGATGTCATCTGAACAGTGAAGAGGACAGGGAAGAACAGGAACGGAAATATCTATATCAGATTGCAAATGCCCTTCCTGGTTTCCTGGAGGAACAGGGATTCAGTGCGGAACCGGCTATGGGGATTAAGGAGAGTACATCCCCGCTTCTGAACGAGTCGGTGAAACCATATTACAGAGATTATATCTGCAGCAGCAGCCTGAATAATTATCAGTCTCTTCATATCACCTTCTATGATAACAGCTCCAGGTGTTATATGGAGGTACAGCTCAGGACAAAAATGATGGATGATGTGGCAGAGATCGGTACGGCGAATCATATTGGATATGAGAAAGAGCAGGAGCATGACAGGGCAAGGAGAGACGCAGTCCCGGAGGGTGAATGTCAGTATTTTGATGAGGCCTATGAGAGAGGAATGAAACTGCTGAATCTGGATCTTGCAGAACTGGATGTGAATATGTTCTCTGCGGTTAATAACAGTCTGATCAATGATGGATGTGGACTTTACCGGGGACGTCTGATCCTGCCGTATGAGCACTTGTCCAGATTTCAGAATGATCTGATCGATTAGAGAAGAATCGCAGAAAAAGTGATGAAAATACAGTTTGAATTTGCAATACAAAGCAGAATATAGTATGATATGATTCAGGGCTTTAAAGTGTAGTGCTTTAAAGTCCTGAGATTTTGAAAGGATATTTATACTATGATAGTTAATTTGATAGAACGGATATATGGCTTTTTGTGGGGAGATTTGTTACAGATACCGCTTCCGGGCGGCGGAAGTGTCGGGATTTCATTGCTGATCATCCTGCTGATCCCGGCGGGAATCTACTTTACGATCCGCACAAGGGGACTTCCCATCCGCCTGTTCCCGGATATGGTGGTGGCATTGACCGGTAAAAAGGATGATAAGAACAGTCTGTCTACTTTCCAGACATTGATCGTATCAACGGCAACCCGTGTCGGTATGGGTAATCTGGTAGGTGTGGTTGCGGCAGTATCGGCCGGAGGCGCAGGAGCTGTCTTCTGGATGTGGGTGACGGCACTGATCGGATCGTCAACTGCATTCATAGAGGCAACGCTTGCACAGATTCATAAAGAAAGAGATCCCCTGTATGGTGGATTCCGCGGAGGTCCGGCATATTATATCCATGATTATATAGAAGGCAGGACAGGAAAAAAGAAAAAACATGTATTGGTATCGGTGTTATTTGCTGTTTCCGGACTGATCTGCTGGTGTGGGATCAGCCAGGTGATCAGTAATTCGGTGGCCGCTTCTTTTGAAAATGCATTTTCGATTCCGCCGCTTTACACGACGATTGTGCTGGTAATCCTTGCGGCTGTCATTGTACTTCGTAAAAATGCCACAGTGAAAGTGCTGGATCTGATGGTTCCGTTTATGGCGGTATGTTATTTCTTTATTACAATCTTCATCATCGTAACGAATATCGGAAGTCTTCCTGGAGTATTTGTAAGGATTATCCAGGAGGCATTCGGAGCCCGTCAGGTAGTAGCGGGTGGATTCGGAGCAGTGTTGATGAATGGAGTAAAGCGCGGACTGTTTTCAAATGAAGCCGGATCCGGTTCCGCACCATGTGCGGCAGCGGCAGCAGAATGTGACAAACCGGTAAAGGCAGGATTTACACAGGCACTTGGGGTATTTATAGATACGATTGTGATCTGCAGCTGTACGGCCATGATCATGCTTCTGGCACCGGAAAAACTGGTGGCAGGAAAAGAAGGAATGGATCTTTTACAGACAGCGATGAAGTATCATCTGGGAGAATTTGGAGTGATCTTCATTGCAGTAACTTTATTCCTGTTCAGTTTCTCGACATTCCTGGGAATCCTCTTCTATGCAAGAAGTAATGTGGCTTATCTGTTTGGTGATAAATGGTGTTGGCAGACAGCATATAAAGTGCTCGCACTTGTGATGCTGTTCATCGGTGGAATTGCAACCTATACATTTGTATGGGATCTGGGAGATGTCGGAATCGGGCTGATGACCATTTTCAATATCGGAGCACTGTATCTGATGGGTGGACAGGCACTGGATGAATTGAAAGTGTATGAAGCGTCAAAAAAGAATAAGAAATCATGATAAAGATTAAAAAAGAGCAGCAGATATACCGTTGAAATAAAAATGCGGCATATCATAGTGCTCTTTTTTATTATCATTTATCTGTCATAATATTTGCCATATCTGCAGGCAGCGGAGCTGTAAATGACATCCATTCTCCGGTAATCGGATGGGCAAATTCCATATGATGGGAATGCAGTGCCTGTCTGCTCATGTGTTCCATATCCGGGTTATACAAGTAATCTCCAATCAGTGGGAAACCCAGATATTTCATATGGATGCGGATCTGATGTGTCCGGCCGGTCTCAAGCTTCAGAGAGACCAGACTGTGTCCGTTGGCTTCTTTTACAAGTCGGTAATGTGTGATGGCTTCTTCACCGTGTTCAAAATCAACCGTGCGTTCGATGATGGTGCCTTCTTTTCTGGCAAGCGGAGCACAGATGGTTCCGGCCGCAGGTGTGACACTGCCCTTTACTATGGCAAGATATTCCCGGTGCACTTCGCGGTTCTTGGTCATAGTAGAAAGAATACTTCCGCTGATCAGATGTTTGGATACAACAGTCAGACCGGAAGTGTCCCGGTCCAGACGGTTACAGCAACGGAAGATGAAAGGTTTTCCTTGTTCCTGATAATACCATGCGAGCGCATTGGCAAGGGAATTATAATAATTGTTCATGGACGGATGAATCGGCATACCGGCAGGTTTGTTGATTACGATGATGTCCTCGTCTTCATAAATGATGTCCAGTGGAATCTCAACCGGCGGGATCTTTTCAGAATTTTTTGTCTCGCAGATGATAACCTGAAGGATATCTCCGGCAGTCAGTATCTGGCGCATATAATAATGTACGCCATTGACAAGAATACTTTTGGGCATGCGTTTGATTTCAGCAAGATTCTGTCCGGAATACCCTCTGCGTCTTAAAAACTGTTCGATGCGCAGTCCACTGTCTTTTTCTGTAATTGTATATTGTATCGTACGGTTCATTGCAATTCTCCTGTGATATAGCGTATAATGATAATACATATGATTGTAGATATCTATCATATCATAATCCATGTAAGAAAATAAAGGCAGAATATATAAGAAAGGCTGAAGTGGATGATATGTAAGGGAAAGGAGAAAAGTGTGACAGGGCTCAGTACATTATGTTATATCGAAAAAGACGGAAAATATCTGATGCTTCACCGTACGGTAAAGAAGAATGATGTAAATAAAGACAAATGGATTGGTGTCGGCGGACATTTTGAGGCAGATGAAAGTCCGGAAGAATGCATTTTAAGAGAAGTAAAAGAAGAGACAGGATATACATTGACGTCCTATCGGTTCTGTGGAATCGTTACATTTGTATCTGGAAATGGTGTGACGGAATACATGCATTTATTCACTGCAGATGGATTCGAAGGAGAACCGATTGCATGTGACGAAGGTGAACTGGAATGGGTGGATATCGATAAGATTGAATCTTTACACATCTGGGAAGGGGACAAGATCTTCCTCCGGTTGCTCGCTGAGAAAGTACCGTTCTTTTCGCTGAAGCTGGTCTATGACGGACATGACGGTCTGATATCGGCGGTGTTGAACGGGAAAGAGATAAAAAAATAAAGAAAGGGAAGAATCGGAATATGCAGAAAAATACAGAACAGATTAAATTGGAAAATGATCAGATCGAAGTTATTGTGAATTATCACGGAGCGGAACTCCGGTCATTGAGGAAGAAAGCAACAGATCAGGAATACCTCTGGAATGCAGATGCGAAATACTGGGGACGTACATCACCGGTATTATTTCCATTTGTAGGAGGAGTAAAGAATAAAGTTTACAGATATGAGGGGAAAGAATATCCGATGAATCAGCATGGATTTGCCAGAGACATGGAGTTTTCACTGGTAAGCCAGAGCGCAGATGAAGTATGGTTTGCACTGGAAGATACAGAAGAGACATATAAAGTATATCCATTTCACTTTCATCTGGAGATAGGATATAGACTGGAAGATGCTTCGGTCAGTGTGATGTGGAAAGTTAAGAATATAAATGATAAGGAGATGCATTTTGCAATTGGTGCACATCCTGCATTCTTCTGTCCGCTTCATGAAGGTGAGAAACAGTCTGAGTATTGTCTGGGATTCCGTAATGGACAGGGAAAAGTACCGGAAGCATTGGTGAATACCGTATTTGGAGAAGGTGGTGTCGTTACGACGCAGAAAAAAGAATATAAGCTGACAGACGGATGCCTTCCGATGGATGAACATCTCTTTGACGGAGATGCACTGGTGATCGAAGACCACCAGATTCAGAAAGTAGTACTAATGGATCCACAGAAGAAGGAATATCTGGCAGTGGAGTTTGATGCACCGTTAGTCGGAATCTGGTCACCGCCGAAAAAACAGGCACCGTTTGTATGTATTGAACCATGGTATGGACGCTGTGACAGTGAGATATTTGAGGGAGAATTAAAAGACAGAGACTGGGAAAATACACTGGCAGCAGGAGAGGAATTTGAGGCATCCTATAGAATCGTTGTTGAATAATTTTTTCAGAATATTTTATAGAATATATATGGATAACTTTGGGGAATCGGTTATAATAAGCATGTAGTTACATGATAACAGTCATTACGAAAGAGAGGAAATAGATATGGCAATTGTACATTTGTCAAAAGACAACTTCAAGGAAGAAGTATTAGAATCAAAAGTGCCGGTACTGGTAGATTTCTGGGCAACGTGGTGCGGGCCATGCCAGACAATGGGACCGCTGGTGGAAGAGATTGCAGAAGAGCGCGCAGATATCAAAGTATGCAAGCTTGATGTAGATCAGGAACCAGAGCTTGCAAGACAGTACCGTGTAATGTCTATCCCGACATTCCTTGTGTTTAAAGAAGGAGAAGTTGTAAAGAGAGACATGGGTGTGATGTCTAAAGAAGAAGTTGAAGGACTTATTGGATAATCTATAAAGCGGTTTCACCGGATGGTGAAGCCGCTTTATGTATATATAAAAGTATTAAAGTCCGAGTACATCCTTAATAGAATAGAATCCAGGAGCCTTCCCGTCAAGATAAGCTGCACAGTCACAGGCACCTCTCGCAAAGCATTCCCAGTTATAGGAATGATGTGTGATCTCAAGACGTTCTCCCATGCCTCCGAAGAATACCGTATGGCTGCTTGGAATATTACCTGCACGGAGAGAATGATAGCCGATTGTTCCAGGTTCACGTGGGGATTCTCCCTCGCGTCCGTAGACGGCAATGTTGCTTAATTCTTTGCCGAGAGCATGCGCCATGATTTCACCCATTTCTTTGGAAGTTCCGCTTGGAGCATCTTTCTTCCACTGATCATGCATTTCCAGAATCTCGATATCAATCTCATCTTTTAATGTTGTGGTTACGAGTTCCAGAAGCTTGTTCATGATATTGACAAGCTTAGAAGTATTGGCGGCATAAAGCATTGGGATCTGCTTTCCGGCATCCTCAAATCGTTGCATCTCTTCGGCGGAGAATCCGGTAGAACCGCATACCAGTGCTTTCTTATGTGCGATGGCAAGATCCAGGACCTCCATAGCCATTTCTTTTGTTGAAAAATCAATGATGACATCACAGGAGTCGATCACGCCTGCCAGATCATCTGTTACAGGAACGCCGAGTTCCGATCCTGTCATTGCGACAGTTCCGAGATCCTTTCCTACGTAGTCACGTCCTTTTGGTGCTATCCCGGCGACGAGTTCCATATCATCACGGCTGGCAGCGACCTGTGTGATTAATTTTCCCATTTTCCCTCTGGGTCCGATTACAATAACTTTCATATCCATTCTCCTTTCGCAGTCCGGTCGTATTTTTATAGCGGTATATCCGGAACTGCTATAAACTAAGACCAGTATAACACAGCAATTATCCTGTGGATATGAAGAAATCTGAAAACGGCAGGAAACATTGTATAAATAAAAAAGAATTCAGGAGAAAGCTCCATAAGAGTCTGCTCTTGTAGGAAAGGTATGAAAATAGTATACTATGAAAAAGTGATTATGAAAAAAGATAATGGAGGCACGAATGAAAGGAATTATATTTGACGTAGACGGAACTTTGTGGGATTCGACAAGGGAAGTTGCGGTTGCATGGAATAAAGTATTGCAGGATGAGATGGAAGGCCACGAGATCTTAACCGCAGAAGGGCTGCAGAAAGAATTTGGAAAGCCGATGGATGCGATTGCAGAAAGTCTCTTCCCGGAAATGCCGGAAAAAGACAGGATGGAACTTCTAGGTAAGATGATGGCATATGAAAATGAACTGGTAGCGGTTGGTCCATGTGTGATCTATAATGGTGTACCGGAGACAATCAAAGCACTGAGTAAAAAATATCCACTGTATATAGTTAGTAACTGTCAGGATGGATATATCGAAGCGTTTCTTAAGAATTCCGGACTGGGCGGGTATTTCAAAGATTTTACATGTCCGGCTTATACAGGCAGGTTAAAGGGTGAAAATATCCGTATCATTATGGAAAGAAACGGACTGGATGAAGCAGTGTATGTAGGAGACACCCAGGGGGATGCCAATGCATGTAAGGAAGCAGAAGTACCGATGATCTTTGCGTCATATGGGTTTGGAGAAGTGGAAGGAGAATATCCGTCGATCCGTGCATTTACAGAACTGCAGAATATAGATTTTGACAGACTATAATCAGAAAAATATTGCATTTTATATGCAAAAATACTATAATTCTCTTATATTATTTCGTTGAAAAAATACTAGAAAAGCAGAGGTATAGATTATGAAAAAAAGAGTTGTAGTTGCATTAGGACACAGAGCACTTGGTACGACATTACCAGAACAGAAAGAAGCAGTTAAGAAGACCGCAAAAGTAATCGGTGATCTGATTGAAAAGGGATATCAGGTTGCGGTCACACACAGTAATGCGCCACAGGTCGGTATGATCCATACTGCAATGAATGAATTCGCAAAAGAGCATGAAGATTACACGGCAGCCCCAATGTCGGTATGTTCTGCCATGAGTCAGGGATATATCGGATACGACCTTCAGAATGCAATCCGCGAAGAATTAATGGATCGTGGAATCTACAGAACAGTCAGCACGATCCTGACACAAGTGATCGTTGATCCGTACGATGAAGCATTTTATACACCGACCAAGGTACTTGGCCGTTATATGGATGTAGAAGAAGCAAGTGCAGAACGCAAGAAGGGAAACTATGTTGTAGAAGAACCTGGCAAAGGATTCCGCCGTATCGTTGCAGCTCCGAATCCGGTCAGCATCGTAGAGATTGATGCGATCAAAGCATTGCTGGATGCAGATCAGGTTGTCATTGCATGTGGTGGAGGCGGAATTCCGGTATTAGAGCAGGATCACCGTCTGAAAGGTGCAAGTGCAGTAATCGAAAAAGATCTGACAGCCGGAAAGATGGCAGAAGAGACAGATGCGGATTCACTCATCATTCTTACAAGTGTTGAAAAAGTTAAGATCAACATGGACAGACCGGAGGAAGAAGAACTGAGAGAGATCAGTGTTGATCAGGCAAAAGCCTATATGGAAGAAGGACATTTCGGAAAATATAACATGTATCCGAAGTTCAGAGCAGCTGTAGAATTTCTTGAAAAGAGAGAAGGAAGAAGTGCATTGATCACATCTTTTGATAAGCTGGATGAAGCACTCAAAGGAAAGACAGGTACACTGATCAGATAAAAAGTTACAAGATCAGAAGAATCGGCTGTCTTCAAAAGCAGGATAAAAACCTGCACAGACATAGTGAAAGCTGTGAATGTGCGGGTTTTTTTGTATTTTAACAGACAATCAGAATAAGGAGCAGGTGCATATAGTATAAGGAACAGGAACTCTACAATGTGGATAAGTTATGCTGTGTCCGACAGGGAGGTGGAAAACAGATGTCCAAAATCCGGCTGTGCGAACTGTCCAAAAAAGAAGTGATCAATTGCTGCGACTGCAAGAAGCTTGGATATATCGATGACCTGATCATTGATGACTGCAAAGGCTGTATTGAAGCACTTGTAGTCCCGGAAGGTGGGAAATGGTGTAACTTTTTTGGAGATGGAACAGAGTATATCATACCATTTTCCTGCATCAAAAGAATCGGCCCTGATTTAATTCTGGTAGAGATACATGAGGAAAAATAACAAAAAATAGGGCGGAAATGTGTTTGACTTCTCTTTTTGAAAAAGATATACTGTATTTGAACTGCTATAAAGGACAGAAAGGAACGAATCAGATGAAATGCCCATATTGTAATAATCCGGATACAAGAGTGATTGATTCCAGACCGGCGGAAGACGGAAGCTGTATCAGACGCCGCCGTTCTTGTGATATATGTGGGAAACGTTTTACTACATATGAAAAAGTAGAGACAATTCCGCTGACAGTAATAAAGAAGGACAATACCAGAGAACAGTATGACCGCCGGAAAGTAGAGAACGGCGTGGTTCGTGCCTGTTATAAACGACCTGTTGCAACGGCAGATATCCAGAAAGTTGTCGACAGAATAGAAACAAAAGTATTTAGCATGGAAGAAAAAGAGATTCCGAGCAGTGCGATCGGTGAGGCTGTTATGGATGAATTAAAAATACTCGATGAGGTTGCTTATGTTCGTTTCGCATCCGTTTACAGAGAATTTAAGGATGTCAGTACATTTATGGACGAATTAAAAAAGATATTAAAATAAATTCGATATGGAATGGGAATGCAGAATCTGTCAGACTGAATAATGAATATTGGATGAAGAAGGAATTGCTTATAAAGCAATAAAGTGATAAAATATATGGGAGAAGCAAAAGTATTTGCTTCTCCCTTTTTCAAAAGAGAATCAGATTTGTTATAAATAGATGTGTATTTAAAATAGCTTGTTAGAATAGATTGGGTGAAATAATATGAGAACATATAAGTTAACTATTTCCTATGACGGAAGCAGGTATCAGGGATGGCAGAGACAGGCCACAACAGACAATACGATACAGTATATTCTGGAGTGGAGTATTGGTAAATTAGTCGGATACCGTGTGCATATAGATGGATCAGGAAGAACAGATGCAGGTGTACATGCGCGTGGGCAGGTCGCAAGTGTGAAACTGTCTAAGTTGTACGATACGAAAGAACTGAAAGATTCGCTGAACAGATATCTTCCGGAAGATATCCGTATTGTGAAAGTAGAACTGGCAAAGAATGGATTCCATGCGCGAAAAAGTGCGAAAGGTAAGAAATATGAATATTACATCGACTGCCGTGAAAAGCCGGATGTATTTTCAAGAAGATATTGTTATCATTATCCAGAAAAACTGGATATCGAAGCAATGCGTGATGCGACTAGATATCTGATCGGACCGAAGAACTTTACCAGCTTTACAGATGACAAGGAATGTAAAGATCCGGTTCGGAAGATTACGAATATTAAGATCGTCAGGAGCGGGGAAAAGGTAAGAATTACTTATTATGGTACCGGTTTCCTATATCACATGGTAAGAATCCTGACGGGAACGCTTCTGGAGATAGGTGCAGGCAAGAGGGATGCGTCTATGCTTCCGGTCGTAATTGCGGCAGAGGACAGAAGCCTTGCAGGATTTTTGGCTCCGGCAAGGGGATTATTCTTAAGAAAAGTATATTATTAAGAATAGAATAAAACAGATAGGATATATGTCAGAAAAAGTAAAAGTACTGTCCGCAAAAAAAGGACAGGAAAAAGCCGGGAGGAATATATGAAGTTTATATCGTGGAACGTCAATGGAATCCGTGCGTGTGTACAGAAGGGATTTATGGATGTTTTTAATGAATTAGATGCAGATATTTTCTGTATTCAAGAATCAAAGATGCAGGCAGGACAGTTAGAACTGGATATGCCCGGATATCATCAGTATTGGAATTATGCAGAGAAGAAGGGATATTCGGGTACCGGGATTTTTACAAAGAAAGAACCGGTATCAGTAAGTTATGGTCTGGGAATCGAAGAACATGACAAAGAGGGCCGGGTGATCACGCTGGAATTTGAGGAATTCTATTTCATTACCGTGTATACACCGAATTCACAGAGTGAGCTTGCAAGACTGGATTACAGAATGCAGTGGGAAGATGCATTCCTTACTTATCTAAAAGAATTGGAAAAGAAGAAACCGGTCATTTTTTGTGGGGATTTAAATGTAGCACACAAAGAAATAGACTTGAAGAACCCAAAGACAAACCGTAAAAATGCAGGATTCACAGATGAAGAACGTGGGAAATTTACAGATCTTTTAAATGCGGGATTTATTGATACGTTCCGCTACTTCTATCCGGAAAAGGAAGGAATATACTCATGGTGGTCCTACAGATTCAGCGCAAGAAAGAAGAATGCAGGGTGGCGTATTGATTATTTCTGTGTATCAGAGAGCCTGCAGCCACGTTTGAAAGATGCAGTCATTCACACGGAGATCATGGGATCGGATCATTGTCCGGTAGAACTTGATATAGAGTAATCCGACAGTGTTATAATCATATGGAAAATATATGGAGCTGCCGCAAAAGTAGATAAACAATCTGTTTTTGCGGCAGCTCCACATATTTAAAAAGATAAAGAGTTTTATAAAAAGCCTCCGTCAACCCCGATGATCTGTCCGGTCATATATTCCGGAGCATGTACAATATTCCATACCATCTGGGCAATTTCCTTAGGAGTTCCGTAACGTCCGGCAGGAATTTCATCTTCCAGGGCTTTTCGTTCTTCCGGTGTGAGCTGATCGTTCATAGAAGTATCGATGACACCGCATGCAATTGCATTCACCTGGACATTACTTGGTGCGAGTTCTTTCGCCAGAGCTTTTGTGAATCCGTTGATACCGGATTTGGATGCGGAGTATGCAACTTCGCAGGAAGCACCCGAGAGACCCCACATTGAAGAAATGTTGATGATCTTACCGGAACGCTTTGATACCATCGGAGGGATGGCCTGCCGGCAACAATAAAATACAGAAGAAAGATTGGTCTGAATAATATGATTCCAGTCTTCATCTGTCATATCGGATAAGAGATTGATATGAGAAATTCCGGCATTGTTCACAAGAACATCAAGGTGTGAACAGTCATGATAGATACGGTTATATATGGCTCTTACATGGTCAGGATTGCCGACATCCCCGACAACGATCGTGCAAGGTGTGTGGTATTTTTTGCGGATATAGGCGCGGAGCTTTTTCAGTTCATCTACAGAAGAAGAACAATTTAAAAATGTGTGATATCCGCGCGATGCAAATCGTAAAGCAATGCTTTTCCCGATACCCCGGGAAGCCCCTGTAATTAAAATAGTCTTTTGTTCCATAATTTTTCTCCCCTGATCAATTAACTTTTCTTCTATTATATACTGAAATCATTGTCATTTAAAGTGTTAGGTGATATTATTTATATAACAATAACCAGTCGGACCGTAGAAGATTGGTTCCAAAAGCCAGACGTGATAAAAGAGAGGTACCATTATGATTAATAAGGCAATTGAATTTGCCACGAGAGCACATGCAGGACAGTTCAGGAAAGGGACAAGCAGACCATATATTGTGCATCCGATCGAAGTGGGAGATATTGTCTCAACGATGACGAAGGACAAGGAGATCATCAGTGCAGCGGTTCTTCATGATACAATAGAAGATTGTGCAGGAGTATCAAGAGAGCTTCTGGCAGAAGAATTTTCAGAACGGGTAGCGGGAATTGTGGCACAGGAAAGCGAAGACAAATCCAAGACATGGATGGAACGGAAATCAGCAACGATCGAGCATATCCGTACTGCACCAAAAGAAGTGCAGATGGTAGGACTTGCAGACAAACTTTCGAATATGAGGGATATTGACAGAGATTATCCGGTATACGGAGAAGAATTGTGGAACCGTTTCAGAATGAAGGACAAAGGGATTATCGGCTGGTATTATATTGGGATCCGGGATGCATTGAAGGAGTCGTTTGAAGGTGTAGAGGCTTATGAAGAATATACCAGACTGGTGAATAAGATTTTTGAACAGGAATGAATCATAAAGACAGATCATATAGCAGAAGATATCCAGGGTGTTGTGCAAAAGCAGTACCCTGATTCTTATTTACGCGAACAACGAGCAGAGCGTGTTTCTAATAGTTTAGGAGAAGATGAGATGGCTGATGTAAGAAAACACATGATATTTCACGGAAGAGTGCAGGGAGTAGGTTTTCGTTATACTGCCAAATATCTGGCAAGATCAATGAATCTGACCGGATGGGTGAAAAATGAATATGACGGAACCGTAGTGATGGAAGTACAGGGAAGAGAGGCAATGATCTTCGAACTGATGAAAGGACTGAACAGGAATCAGTTTATCCAGATTGACTGGATTGATACAGAAGAGAAGGAAACAGAAACGGAAAGCAGTTTTGAAGTGAAATATTAAGTTTACAGGACGGGAAAAGTGATTCGGTATATACACTTGAAAGATACATATGTTATACTGGAAGTATTCAAGATGAGGGTGGACGAGGAGAAGAAAAATGACGATAGAAACTGAAAATCAAAAGAGCGTAAAAGGAAGAATTGTAGCTGCGGCGTGGCAGCTGTTTTATGAAAAAGGATATAATGGAACAACGGTGGATGATATCATTGATCTGTCCGGAACATCCAAGGGTTCTTTCTATTATTACTTTAATACAAAGGACGAGCTTCTGAATACATTGTCTATGATCCTGGATGATAATTATGAAATATTGAAAGAGAAAATGGATCCGGATATGAACAGTTATGATAAGTTACTGTATCTGAATTATGAAGCACATTCTATGATAGAAGAAAAGATCAACATTGATCTTCTGGCATCTCTGTATTCTACACAGCTTGTGGCACAGGGACACAGATCATTGCTGGATCAGAACCGGACATATTATAAGCTGATCAGCAGTGTGATCGATGAAGGACAAAAGCGTGGCGAGATATCGGATGAAGTCTCGGTGAGCGATCTGGTCAGATATTATTCCATGTGCGAAAGGGCGCTGGTTTCAGACTGGTGTCTGAATAAGGGAGAGTATTCACTGAGAGAGTATTCGAAAAAATGTATGCCGGTCATGCTGGAACATTTTAAAAGATAAAAAGATAATAAATACACAGAACCTGCCAATGGCAGGTTCTTATTCTGTAGATCAATGCATTTTCAAAGCAGTGTTGCGTCCGGTACCGAAATGATCATTTTTCAGTATTTCAAACGCCTTTTCATAATTTCCTTTCCGCATATATGCAACCATTTTCTTGAGATTTTCATTTGTCTTTGGAATTCCCATTCCGTTACGGATGGAATATTGTCCGATACGGATGAGCTCAGACAGATTATTTTCATAGATCCGGTTAATCCGTTCATTATCCAGAATACTGATAATCTCCATATGCATTGCGGTATCCGCAATTTCCCATTCGTACAGATCACCGGCAACGGCGCACATGCGCACGATCTTTTCCTCTATGCGATAAGAATATTCCTCATACCGGCCTGACGTAAAGATAAGGTGAAAAGCCGGGCCCTCTAATAATTCTCTTAACTGATAGATTTCATTGATATCTTTCTCTGTAATTTCTTTCACCGTCATAGATTTATAATAATCAGAAACGATCAGCCCTTCGACCTGCAGCATCTGGATCGCAGTACGGACCGGGCTGCGGCTCATCCCCAGTTCTTTGGTGAGCATGGCTTCGGTGAGAACCATGCCCGGAGGATAGGTAAGATTCATAATATTTTCTTTGATCGTCTCATAAGCCTGTGTGGCAAGAGACGGACTCTTTTCTGCCATGTCGGATTCCCCCTTTTGGTATACGTCCCAGAAAAAATGAATGTGAAGATAAAAGTATACATCTTTTATATTTGTATACAAATTATAACGTGTTTTTAAAGAAAATTCAAGGTTATGTGTTGACTTTTTTGAAAAGGAGTGTTATAGTCACAGTAGAAATGATTTGTATACAAATTAAAAAAACGTATACAAATAGCACATGAAGAATATCCATTACAAATCATAAATCATCATTCATGCGCTGGAACAATTAATAAGACAATATCATATTGGAAAAGGAAGGTAATTAAGGATGAAATTAGGATTTATTGGTACAGGTAACATGGCATCAGCAATTATGGGGGGAATTATTAAGAATAATGTAATTCCGGCAGAAGAGATCATCGGAGCAGATCTTTTTGCACCTGGAAGAGAAAGAGCGCAGAAAGAATATGGAATCAATGTAACAGCAGATAATAAAGAAGTTGCTTCAAAAGCAGAGACAATTATCCTCTCTGTAAAACCTCAGTTCTATGCAAGCGTAATTGCAGATATCAAAGATGTAGTAACAGACAACCAGATTATCATTACAATTGCACCTGGTAAGACACTTGCATGGCTTGCAGAACAGTTTGGAAAAGAAGTAAAGATTGTCCGTACAATGCCTAACACACCGGCTATGGTTGGAGAAGGTATGACAGCCGTTTGCCCGAATGAGCAACTTACAGAAGATGAGATTGCATATGTAAAGAGTCTTTTGGAAAGCTTCAGCCGCGCAGAGATCGTTCCGGAGCGTCTGATGGATGTTGTGACAGCAGTAAGCGGAAGCTCACCGGCATATGTATTCATGCTGATCGAAGCTATGGCAGACGCAGCAGTTTCAGGCGGAATGCCAAGAAAACAGGCTTATCAGTTTGCTGCACAGGCAGTTCTCGGAAGCGCAAAGATGGTTCTGGATACAGGAAAACATCCTGGAGAATTAAAAGATATGGTTTGCTCACCGGCAGGAACAACAATTGAAGCTGTTCGTACATTAGAAGAACTTGGATTCAGAAGTTCTATCATTGAAGCAATGAAAGTCTGCGAAGAGATGTCTAGAAGTTTATAATCAATATATTTAAATAATAAAAATATCTATACGGAGCAGGAATTACAGAGAAGTTGTAGTTCCTGCTTTTTGTGTTGTCTATTCGTATTTGGGAAGAATTGTGTTAGAATAACATTTAGAAGAAAACAGGACAGGTGAATAAAAGATGAAAAAAGAACTGGATTATTTTATGATTGATGGAGAATTTGGCGGAAATCAGGACTGGTTTACCAATATTGTTATGAATGTCGGAGGATGCGGGGCAGCAACGGCCTGTGACAGCTGCATCTATCTGGCAAAATACAAAGGAATGAAAGAACTATATCCATTTGATCTGGAACAGATGGATAAAGAAGCCTATAAAAAATTCAGCCAGCTTATGAAGCCGTATATACGGCCGAGAGTTCAGGGAGTGAAAAAGCCTGAGTGGTACATCGGGGGATTGGAAAAATATATTTCAGACGTGAATAAAAGATGTGGAACAGATTACCAGATCCATATGGAAAAATTCGACGGAACAGGAGATGCAGACGAGGCAGAACGTATTATATGCGGACAGATTGATAAAGAACTTCCGGTTCCATATCTGATGCTCCGTCATTTGAACACTGAAAAATACAAAGATTTTATCTGGCACTGGTTCCTGGTGGTCGGATATGAAAAAGAGAAGCATGAAACATGGATTGATGTGGCTACTTATGGGGAAAAAGTCCGTTTGAACCTGAAAGATCTGTGGAAAACCGGGTGTGAAGAAAAAGGGGGAATCGTAATTTATGAGATAAAAGAGCAGAAAAAGAATTAAAATGACCAAGTTTCATATTTTTTACACATTTTTGAATTATAATTATTCATAATCGTAAAAAAATAAAAGAAAAGGTGGGAGAGAAAAAGTGAAAAAGCGAATCATGACTGCAGGAATGTTAGCTATGATACTTGCGATAGGAATGACAGCGTGCACAAAAGCAGATAACACAACCAAAACAGAGAACACTTTGGAATCAGATGGAAAACAAGAACAGAAGGAAACGGATAACGAAAAAAATGTAATGAATACAGAGCAGAAAAAGATCTACGAAAAAATCAAGCAGACCTATAATGCGGAAGAGCAGGAAAAAGTTGCGGATGCATTAGAGAACAAGAAAGAGTCACAGGATTATAATCTGAGCAATATGCTGATCGAATATAATCCATTTGGAACCAATACACAGTCGCTGTATGTATATTTTAAAACGGATGCAGCGGTAAAGGTATCCTATACGATCCATGTAAAAGACGATAGCATTTCTGATTTCAGCAGAGATGTATATCAGGATGAGGAATATCAGACAGAACATGAATTCCAGGTGATTGGCCTGATCCCGGATACGGAGAATACAATTACCTTTTATGTGACAAACGAAGATGGATCTACCAATACAAAGGAAATCGTATACGAAATGGGAAGCCTGTACGGAGAGGAAAAGGTACAGCTTGATACCGATATAAAACAGAGTGCGGATCAACTGGAAGACGGACTTTATGTGATATTAGGTAATGACAGCAGTTCTATGGATTTCATGTATTATTATGATAACAGCGGAGTTCTAAGAGGTGAGGTGCCGCTTCTGGGTTACAGAAGCCAAAGGCTGCTCTTTGATGATAACTCCATGTATTACAGTATTTCCGAGAAGAAGATGGCACAGGTGAACCGTCTCGGACAGGTGACAAAGGTGTACAATCTTGGTGATTACAGTCTGCATCATGATTATGTGTTTGATGAAAATGGCAATATGCTGATCCTGGCAACGGATACCACACAGGACAGTGTGGAGGATATCGTGTTGAAGCTGGATGTGAATTCAGGTGAAGTGACAGAGGTACTGGATCTGGGAGACCTGTTTGGTGATTATAAGAAGACCTGCGTGAAGAATTCCTCGGATGAGCTGGACTGGATGCATATTAATACGATCCAGTACATGGGAAATGGATCAGTGCTGTTAAGCTCCAGAGAGACGTCTACGATCATTAAAGTGGACAACCTTTATGATGAACCGTCGATTGCTTACATGATCGGTGAGAAGGATTTCTGGGAAGATACATCCTACGTAAGTTGTGTGCTGAATAAAAAAGGCGATTTTATCATTCAGGGCGGTCAGCATACGATTACATATGAGACGGATGAAAGCCTTGCAGACGGGCAGTATTATCTGTATATGTTTAATAATAATATCGGAATCAGCGAGACAAGACCGGATTATGACTGGTCTTCCATCGGACTTAAGACCAGTTCGGCAGTGGACGGAAAGAATTCCAAATATTATAAATATCTGGTAGACGAAAATGAAGGAACATTTGAACTTGTGGATTCATTTAAGGTTCCATATTCTGGATACGTCAGCAGCGCACAGGATATTGGGGATCACGTGCTTGTAGATTCCGGATTGAAAGGAACGTTTACGGAATATGATGCGGATCATAAGGCAATCGCAACATATAAGATGGATTATGAAGAATTCATTTACCGTGTATTCAAGTATAATTTTGAAGGATATTATTTTGGAAAAAGTGAATAATCCATAAAAATCATATGGAAGTCTTTACGGATAACGATTTATCCGCTAAAATGAAAGCGTCGGTTTTTGCCGGCGCTTTTTGAAAAAGTAGTTGAATTAAGAAAGAAAAGGGGAAAATAGAATGGCAAATCCAATCGTTACAATTGAGATGGAAAACGGAGATATTATGAAAGCAGAACTGTATCCGGAAGTTGCACCGAATACGGTAAATAATTTTGTTTCCTTGGTGAAAAAAGGGTATTATGACGGACTGATCTTCCACCGTGTTATTAATGGATTCATGATACAGGGCGGATGCCCGGACGGAACAGGAATGGGCGGCCCGGGATATTCGATCAAAGGAGAATTTGCTCAGAATGGTTTTGCAAATGAACTTGCACATACAGAAGGAGTGCTTTCTATGGCAAGGGCAATGCATCCGGATTCAGCAGGTTCACAGTTCTTTATCATGCATAAAGCAGCACCACATCTGGATGGCTCATATGCTGCATTTGGTAAGATCATCGAAGGCATGGATATTGTGAATAAGATCGCTGAGACAGATACAGATTACAGCGACAGACCATTGGATGAACAGAAGATGAAGAAGGTAACTGTTGATACAATGGGAACAGAGTATCCGGAACCGGAGAAAGCATAAAACGGCGGCAGATAGTAACCGTACAGGTATAAGATGGCAGAATCATAGCAATCAGGCATACAGCGATCAGATACGTCTGATCGCTGTATGTAAATTTCCAACACATATGACGCGGAGGAAAACGACAGATGGAAATGATCCAGACAGAAAAATTGGTATATGAATATGAAAAACGTGATGAAGAAGGCAATGTGATTGGAACATCGCGTGCCATTGATGAAGTAGATATTGAAGCAAAAGAAGGACAGTTTATAGCGATTCTCGGACATAATGGTTCCGGAAAATCAACTCTTGCCAAGCATCTGAATGCAATTCTGATGCCAACAGAAGGTTCCGTATGGGTGAATGGAAAGAATACGAGTAATCCGGATGAACTTTGGAATGTAAGACAGTCGGCGGGAATGGTATTTCAGAATCCGGACAATCAGATCATTGGCACTGTAGTAGAAGAAGATGTGGGGTTTGGTCCGGAGAACCTGGGCGTTCCGACGGATGAGATCTGGCAGCGGGTGGAAGAAAGTCTGAAAGCTGTTGGGATGATCGAATACCGGCATCATTCTCCGAATAAGCTTTCCGGAGGACAAAAACAGAGAGTAGCAATCGCCGGTGTCGTGGCAATGGAACCGAAATGTATCGTTATGGATGAGCCGACTGCAATGCTTGACCCGGTTGGAAGGAGAGAAGTCTTAAAGACGGTTCATAAACTCAGAAAGCAGAAGAAGGTCACTGTGATACTGATCACACATTATATGGAAGAAGTAGTAGATGCAGATAAGATATTCGTGATGGATCACGGAAAAGTCGTGATGGAAGGCTCACCGAAAGAGATATTCTCCAAAGTAGATGAATTAAAGAGTTACCGGCTGGATGTGCCGCAAGTGACGATTCTGGCAGATGAACTCAGAAAATGCGGACTGGATATTCCGAAAGGGATTCTGAGAAAAGAAGAACTGGTAGAGGCAGTGGAACGTTTGACAAGTGAAAATGGTGAGAAGAAATGACAGACATTGCAATTAAGATAGAACATTTGAATTATATATACAGTCCCGGGACTGCATATGAAAAACATGCACTCAGA
This sequence comes from Dorea amylophila, assembly GCF_025567265.1. Lineage (NCBI taxonomy): Bacteria > Bacillati > Bacillota > Clostridia > Lachnospirales > Lachnospiraceae > Dorea > Dorea amylophila. Next base: position 43,448 of record NZ_JAOQJW010000014.1, read on the forward strand.
GACATTTGTCTGGAAATCCCACATGGAGAATTTGTGGGGATCATCGGGCATACTGGATCAGGAAAGTCGACACTGATCCAACATTTGAACGGCCTGGTAAAGGCAACAGATGGTGCATTATATTATAATGGAGAAAACATTTACCAAAATGGGTATGATATGCGTGCACTCCGTAATCAGGTCGGACTGGTATTTCAGTATCCGGAGTACCAGTTGTTCGAGATCGATGTACTGACAGATGTGTGTTTTGGTCCGAAGAATCAGGGACTGAGCAAAGAAGAGTGTGAAAAGCGTGCGCTAGAGGCATTGAAACTGGTAGGGTTAAAAGAAAAATATTATAAATCTTCTCCATTTGAGCTCTCGGGCGGACAGAAACGAAGAGTAGCGATTGCCGGAGTTCTGGCAATGCATCCCAAGGTCCTGGTTCTTGATGAGCCGACGGCGGGGCTTGATCCGAAGGGCAGAGATGATATTCTGGATCAGATCGCATATCTTCATAAGCAGAGCGATATGACAGTGATTCTGGTGTCGCATAGCATGGAAGACATTGCGAGATATGCGGATCGGATCGTTGTGATGAACAAGGGGGCAGTGATGTATAATGGCACACCGAAAGAGGTGTTTGCGCATTATCAGGAGTTGGAGAAGATTGGCCTTGCAGCTCCGCAGGTAACATATATCATGCACGACCTGAAAGAAAAAGGTTTACCAGTAAAGGTAAATGTGACGACTGTGAAAGAAGCAACAGATGAGATTATGCGGGCACTGGAGAAGAAGATATGATAAGAGATATAACAATCGGACAATATTATCCGGCAAAGAGTGTGTTACACAGATTGGATCCAAGAGTAAAGCTGGTGGGAACGCTGCTCTACCTGATCTCACTGTTTTTATTCAACAGTATTCCGGGATACGTGATGACGACGTTGTTTCTGATCCTTGTTATCAGGATATCAAAAGTACCGTTTTCTTTTATTGTAAGAGGGTTAAAACCGGTCATCATGCTTTTGATGATCACGGTGTTGTTCAACTTATTTCTGACGAGGGATGGAGCAGTGTTGTTCCATGCATGGATTTTCACGATCACAGAAGGCGGTCTCAGGACAGCGGTATATATGGCAATTCGGCTGATCTATCTGATCATCGGTTCGTCACTTATGACATTTACAACGACCCCGAATGAACTGACAGATGGAATTGAAGAATTACTCGGACCACTGAACAAGATTCGTGTTCCAGTACATGAGATTGCAATGATTATGTCAATCGCACTCCGCTTCATCCCGATCCTTCTGGAAGAGACGGATAAGATCATGAAAGCGCAGATCGCAAGAGGTGCCGATCTGGAAAGCGGCAATATGATCCAGAAAGCAAAGAGTATGATTCCGATTTTGGTTCCTTTGTTTGTGTCTGCGTTCCGGAGAGCGAATGATCTGGCGATGGCAATGGAGGCAAGATGTTACCATGGTGGTGAGGGACGTACGAAGATGAAGCCGTTAAAATACTGCAGGAAAGACAGAATAGCTTATATTACTGTAATTGCGTATGTGGTTCTCGTTGTTTTAATCGGAAGATTTGTACCACTGCATATATGGATATTTTAGAGGATAAGTGACAGTTATGCATCAGAAAATGGGACGGGGAAAAACTCCGTCCCTGATTTATTCCGGGATATGATCACGTGAAAGGAAAGAAAAATATCATGAGAAGAATCAGAATCTTTGTAGCATATGACGGGACGAATTACTGCGGCTGGCAGATCCAGCCGAATGGAATTACAATAGAAGAAAAACTGAATAAAGCGTTAAACAGACTTACCAGAGAAGACATCCGGGTTATCGGGGCAAGCCGTACGGATTCCGGAGTGCATGCGCTTGGCAATGTGGCAGTATTTGATACAGAATCTCCGATTCCGCCGGAAAGATTTTCCTATGCATTAAATCAGAGGCTTCCGGAAGATATTGTGGTAGTAAAGTCAGATGAAGTGCCGCTTGACTGGCATCCGAGATATCAGGATAATATTTCTAAAACATATGAGTACCATATTTACAATGCACAGATGCCGAATCCATTAAAGACACGATATTGTACATTTGTATCGTTTCCGCTGGATATCGGTGCAATGAGAGAAGGAGCCAAATATCTGATCGGAGCGCATGATTTTGTGAGTTTTTGTAATATCCGAACCAATACACAGGATACAGTGAGAACAGTATATGATCTGACGATTGAAAAAAAAGATGATGAGATTGTGCTGAGAATCACAGGAAATGGATTTTTGTACAACATGGTCCGCATTATCGCAGGTGTCCTGATTCGGGTCGGCAGAGGGTTCTATACTCCAGAAAAAGTAAAAGAGATTCTGGAAGCCAAAGTCCATACTTCAGAAGGGGCCACAGCATTGCCAAACGGACTGGTATTGGTAAAAATAGATTATAAATAATCAATGAATAGTCGGTATTTTGGACAATATACAGAAAAAAATCGGAATAACATACAAAAATAAAAAAAAACGCCATAAAAAGACAAGAATATGTTAAAATACATCTGTCCGGCATAAAGTTGAGAAAGCCGGACGGAAGGAGAAAAATTATGGAAATGTTATTGTATCTCGTTCCGGTATTTGGAATCCTTGGACTGCTCTTTGCAGCTTATCTGGCAGCAAGAGTAGGAAGACAGGATGCCGGAAACGACAGAATGAAAGAAATCGCCACAGCGATCAGTGATGGTGCGCAGGCATTTCTGACGGCAGAGTACAAGATTCTGGTTATTTTCGTTGCGGTATTATTCGTACTCATCGGATTCGGAATCGGTAACTGGATTACTGCTGTATGCTTTGTAGTAGGAGCTTTATTCTCAACGCTTGCAGGTTTCTGCGGGATGAAAGTTGCTACAAAGGCAAATGTAAGAACTGCGAATGCAGCAAAAGAAAAAGGAATGAACAAAGCACTCTCGATTGCATTCTCCGGTGGAGCTGTAATGGGTATGTGTGTAGCCGGTTTTGGTGTATTTGGTGTCAGCATCATTTACATCCTGACTAAAAATGTTGATATTATTACAGGCTTTAGTTTAGGAGCTTCTTCCATTGCTCTGTTTGCACGTGTTGGTGGTGGTATCTACACAAAAGCTGCCGATGTAGGAGCCGATCTTGTTGGTAAGGTAGAAGCAGGTATTCCGGAAGATGATCCGCGTAACCCGGCTGTTATCGCCGATAATGTAGGTGATAACGTAGGTGATGTTGCAGGTATGGGAGCAGACCTTTTTGAGTCTTATGTAGGCGCACTTGTATCGGCACTGACACTTGGAATCGTATATTATAAAGCTGAGGGAGCTATCTTCCCACTCCTGATCGCAGGACTTGGACTTGTAGCTTCTATCCTCGGAACATTTTTTGTAAAGGGTGACGAGAATTCCAATCCACATAAAGCATTAAAGACAGGTTCTTATGTAGCAAGTGTATTGGTACTGATCGTATCTTGCGTATTCAGTAAAGTATTCTTTGGAGATTTTAAAGCAGCGATTGCTATCGTAGCCGGTCTGATCGTGGGACTTCTGATCGGTATCATCACAGAAGTATATACATCCGGAGACTACAAATCAGTGAAAGAAATTGCAGAACAGTCAGAGACGGGATCTGCAACAACCATCATCAGTGGTCTTGCAGTAGGTATGAAGTCTACAGCAATTCCGATTCTTCTGATCTGTGTCGGTATCTTTGTTGCATACCAGACATGCGGACTTTACGGTATCGCACTTGCTGCTGTAGGAATGCTTTCTACTACCGCTATTACAGTAGCTGTAGATGCTTATGGACCAATTGCGGACAATGCCGGGGGTATTGCAGAGATGTCTGAGCTGGATCCACATGTTCGTCAGATCACTGACAAACTGGATGCCGTTGGTAACACAACAGCGGCTATGGGTAAAGGTTTCGCTATCGGATCTGCAGCCCTGACAGCGCTTGCCCTGTTTGTATCTTATGCAGAGGCAGTACATCTGAAGACAATTGATATCCTTGACTCACGTGTAATCATCGGAATGCTGATCGGTGGAATGCTTCCATTCTTATTCTCAGCTATGACAATGTCATCTGTATCAAGAGCAGCATACCAGATGATCGAAGAAGTAAGACGTCAGTTCAAGACAATGCCTGGAATCATGAAGGGTACAGAAAAACCAGATTACAAGTCATGCGTTGCAATCTCAACAACAGCAGCATTAAAAGAAATGCTGGTTCCTGGTGTTATGGCAGTGCTTGCACCACTGGTAGTGGGAATCCTTCTTGGACCTTCTGCGCTTGGCGGACTTCTTGCAGGAGCACTTGTAACAGGTGTTATGATGGCAATCTTCATGTCTAATGCAGGTGGAGCATGGGATAATGCTAAGAAATACATTGAAGATGGAAACCACGGTGGAAAAGGAAGCGAGGCTCATAAAGCAGCTGTAGTTGGAGACACCGTAGGTGATCCGTTCAAAGATACATCAGGACCATCTATCAACATCCTGATCAAACTGATGACAGTTGTATCACTGGTATTTGCACCATTGTTCCTGTCAATTGGCGGATTATTATAAGAACATTTTAGAATAATCATAAAAAGCAGACGATATCTGTACCATCCGGTACAGATATCGTTTTTTTACGCAACTATGTGTACAAGAAGAAATTGTCTGCAATCCAAATATCTATAATGAGCAGCAGGCAGCAGAGTTTGCGGGTGATTTATAAAAAGTTGAGAAAAATATTAGAATTGGGGGACTGGCAACCACCCGCTGTTTGTGATAATATATGTGTCGGGACTTTTATTAATTTTGAAAATAGATAGAAAAGAGGCAATAAACATGACAAAAGTAGATATTATTTCAGGATTCCTCGGAGCAGGAAAAACTACATTTATCAAAAAGCTGCTCAGCGACGTATGGGCAGGAGAGAAACTTGTACTGATTGAAAATGAATTTGGTGAGATTGGTATTGATGGAGGATTCCTGAAAGATGCAGGAATCGAGATTACAGAGATGAACTCAGGATGCATCTGCTGTACACTGGTTGGTGACTTCAGCAAAGCTCTGGTAAAAGTATTAGATGAGTATCATCCGGACCGTGTAATCATTGAGCCATCAGGAGTTGGAAAATTATCTGACGTAGCAAGAGCAATTGAAGCTGTAGAAAAAGATGCGGACATTGAAATTGACGGAAGAATCACAGTTGTAGATGGTAAAAAGGCAAAAATGTACATGAAGAACTTTGGAGAATTCTTCAAAGATCAGGTAGAGCATGCGTCAACAATCGTAGTAAGCCGTACACAGATGATGACAGATGAAAAAGTAGAAGAATGCGTACACACACTTCGTGAAGAAAATGCAGAAGCAACGATCATCTCTACACCATGGGATGAGCTTGGCAAAGAGGCAATCAGTCATGCACTGACAAAGGGTGCTGAGATTGAGAGCCTGTTTGAAGATCATGAAGATCACGATCATGATCACGACCATTGTGACCACGATCATCATGACCATCATGATCACGATCACGACCATTGTGACCATGATCACCACGATCATGATCACTGCGATCACGACCATCATGATCACTGCAATCACGATCATCATGACCACGATCATCATGACCATGATCACGATCGCTGCTGTGGACACGATCACGATCATCACCACCATCATCATGCAGATGATGTGTTTACAAGCTGGGGCAAAGAGACTGTTCATAAATATACAGAAGAAGAATTGGATTATCTGCTGAAAGCGTTGTCGGAGACCACTTCGTATGGAACAATCCTTCGTTCAAAAGGTATCATTCAGATGACAGATGGAGGATGGAAACAGTTTGATTTAGTACCGGAAGAATACGAAGTAAGAGAAGGTCAGCCGGATTATACAGGACGCATCTGCGTAATCGGAACAGATCTGAAGGAAGAAGAACTTCTGAAGTTATTCCACGTATAAGACAGGAAATAGAAAAAAGGAAAGAGGTGCGGGTATGGCAACACCTATGTTTATCGTCACGGGATTCTTAGACAGTGGTAAAACAACCATGATAAAAGATACCCTGATGGAACAGGAATGGATTGAACCGGGACTTACACTGCTGCTTCTCTGTGAAGAAGGAGAAGAAGAGTATCCGGAAGAATATTTGAAAGAAAAGAATATGGCAGTTCTGAAAATCGAAGAATTCGAACAGCTGAACACTGTATTTTTCAAAAACTGTGAAAGAAATTATCATCCGGCACAGATCGTTATTGAATATAACGGGATGTGGAAACTGGAAGATCTGCTTTCGATCAGATATCCAAGAAGCTTCGAGCTGCAGGGCGTATATTCAACCGTTAATGGTATGACATTGGATATGTATCTGATGAATATGAGAAATATGCTGATGGAACAGCTGACAGAATCAGAACTGATCGTTGTAAACCGCTGTGCAGACGGCGTTAACAGATCAGGATTCAGACGGGCACTGAAAGTGCAGAACCCGATGGCACAGCTCCTTTTTGAAGATATGCAGGGTAAGATCATAGAACCGTCTGAAGAAGATCTTCCATATGACGTAAAAGGTGATAAGATTGTGCTGGACGATGTTGACTTTGGAGTATGGTATGTGGATGCATATGATCATCCGGAATTATATCTTCATAAAGAGATTGATTTTAAAGGACAGATCTTTCGACCAAAGGGGATGCCGGACAATATGTTCGTTCCGGTCAGAGAGATCATGACCTGCTGTGCGGACGATGTACGTTATTACGGATATCCATGTAAGGCAGAAATGAAAATTGATGCAAAGACAAAATCCTGGATGCAGATTCGTGCAAGATTCGAGTACGAGGCAGTAAGTTCCTTTGGAAACAAACAGCCGGTATTGTATCTGATCGATATGGAACCAGCCGCAGAGCCGGAAGATAAGGTTGTGTATTTAG
>NZ_JAOQJW010000014.1:50442-98787 GCF_025567265.1 Dorea amylophila
TCTAAAGGGGTAAAATTCTGCTAAAAGCAGGCTTTCAAAATTTGAAACTCGGCATACGCCTCAGACAGTCAAATTTTGAAAACCCAACGCAGAATTTTGCCCCTTAAGAATTACCAACGCCTCTTTCACATTCACTGGAACGCCTTTCCAAGTTTTATTCCGTGTGTATCAAATGCCTTACGAATGAAATGGCAAATGCGTAACCGTAGTGGCCTTCACCGGGTTACACTTCCGGGCATTTTATTTATTAACATTCGCTGCCAGTCACGACTTGAATGAAACAATAGATAAGGATTATTGTGAATGTGGAATGCCGTTAGAAACAGTTAGAGAGTCAGAAGCACCGTTAAAGGAACGAAGCGAACGTGTTTGAGGCGAACGCCGAGTTTGAGCGTAGTTCCTTTGCTTTTAGGTGATTCTGACTCTCTTAGTGTTTCTTATGGTATGGAACCTGAACAAGAAGCCTTATCTATTGTTTCCTTCAAGGACTGAGAGGCCGCTTCTCCAGTTAATAAATTAAATCCCAAGCTTATTTTATATCAGAATATACGACTTTTCCTCCGCAGATCGTATATTTCACCTTACCGGTAAGTTCCTTTCCGGTAAATGGTGAGTTTGATGATTTGGAAGCATATTCTTTCGGGATCCATATTTCATCAGGGTCAAATATAACAAAGTCTGCATCTGCACCTTCCTGAATTGTTCCGTAAGGCAGATGGTATAGCTTTGCAGGGTTCACTGTCATTTTTTCCAGAAGTTGTATCATGGTCAGATATCCGGGCTTTACAAGGTTGGTGATACCGAGTGCAAGGGAGGTCTCGAGACCGATAATGCCGCTTGGGGCTTCTGTGATCGGTTTGGATTTTTCTTCTGTGCTGTGTGGGGCATGATCCGTAGCAATCAGGTCAATAGTTCCATCAGCGAGTCCTGCAATAATCTGCTGGCGGTCATTTTCCGTACGAAGCGGCGGATTCATCTTTGCCAGCGTGCCATGTTCCAAAACAGCGTCTTCTGTTAAGGAGAAGTGGTGCGGCGTTGCCTCAGCGTGTAATTTTGCTCCCAGTTTTTTGTATGTACGGATCAAATCAATCGATACACCGGAACTGATATGCTGGATTACAACATCTGCACCGGAACGGAGCGCCAGAAGACAGTCTCTTGCCACCAGTGCTTCTTCGGCAATGGATGGAGAACCGTAGATGCCGAGTGCATCGGATACTTTGCCATGATTGATTCCATTGTTGCGGATAAAAGCCGGGTCTTCTTCGTGAAGACTGATCGGAACGTTTAACTTTGCGGCATTTTTCATCGCCTGATAGCAGAACTCAGCATTCAGAAGAGGGATGCCGTCATCGGTAAATCCGCATGCCCCGGCTTCTTTTAATGCAAGCATGTCTACTTCGTCCCGGCCTTTTAATGAACGGGAGATTGCAGCAGCCTGGAAGATACGGATATCTTCTTTGGAAGCACGTGCAAGATTATCTTTTAGGGTGTCTGTATTGTCGACCGTAGGGGATGTATTCGCCATACAGATTACAGTAGTAAACCCGCCTTTTGCAGATGCCTTTGCTCCTGTATGGATATCTTCTTTATATGTAAATCCCGGATCACGGAAATGTACATGTGTATCGATGAGTCCCGGTCCGACAACGAGTCCTCCGGCTTCTAGAATCTCCTCGGAATCTTCTGAAATTTCAGGTGCGATTCTTGCAATTTTTCCGTTCTTCACCAGTATATCCATATGCTCGGACAGACCAGATGCAGGATCTACCACAAGTCCATGTTTGATGATCATGATAAATTTCCTCCTTAAAAATCTGATGTTAAAATACAGTAAATATTATAAATGTAGTATAATGTATTGGAAATGGGCTTGTCAATTAGGAGACATGGAACAGGAAAGCTGAATATATGAGAAATAAAAGGAGCACGTAGAACAGAAATGGGATTTAAACGTTTGGAAAAAAATTTGATCGATATTATAAAAGAAGAACAGGCAAAACTTGGATTTCGAAAAGAAGAGATCCGTTTGTATTATCCATTGATTTCCCTCAATCATTTCTTTGAGGCGGATGACGATGTGGATGAGATGCAGACACGTCTGGAACAGTTCCCGGAAGAAGTAAAGAAAAAACTCGGAGATATCTGTGTAACGCACAAAAAAGACAGATTCTGCCTGCATATTCCGGAACAGGGAAGTGTCTATGTACATGAACATATGGCAGAAAATGAATTCATCAAAAAGCTGGTGGAGCTGATGATGAATCACGGAATCAAAAAAGAAGATATCCTTGCGATATTTCAGAAAGAGGCAAAAGATATCAGGGTGGGAGATATGCACAACGGAGAATTTGACTTTTGGGTAAGATTTCCGGAAGAAAATGAGGACGAATACTATTACTGCTTTAAGGACGAAGGGTGTCATATGATCTATCACCGTTTTTTGCCGGAAGATTATGCAGATTTCGGATTCTGAAAGGCAGTCGGAAAAGAATAAAAATACAGATGCAGACAGGAATTATAATTATAACTTATAAATGCTGCCTGCATTTTTAATTATAAAATATCTTGCTATATGTAAAGATTCATGATAAGCTATCCTGCATCGTGCTAAAGCAAAGACGTGCTAAAGCGATTTGGCTGAGGATTTATTCTCAAAATAATGACAATTACTTTGACGAATTTGCTGCAATGCGATTACGTTATCATAAAAAACTCAGGAGAGTCTTTTCGTAATGAAATGAAAAGCGCCGAAGGTGTAAGCAGAAAACAGATCTGCAAATCTCTCAGGCAAAAGGATGGAGGAATGAATTATGGGAATTTTTGGACGTATTGACACTTTTATCACATGGTTTGACGGAGTCGTATGGGGACTTCCGTTAATCATCTTAATTCTGGTCACAGGAATTTTTCTGACTGTGCGCTTGGGCCTTCTTCAGGTAAGGTATCTTGGGAAAGCGTTAAAATTCATGGTGAAAAATGAAGAAGATGGACACGGAGAAGTAACTAGCTTTGGAGCTCTTTGTACCGCATTATCGGCAACAATCGGTACCGGTAATATCGTCGGTGTGGCAACTGCAATTTCTGCAGGTGGACCGGGAGCGTTATTCTGGATGATCCTGACAGCATTTTTAGGAATGGCAACAAAGTATTCAGAAGGTCTTCTGGCAGTAAAATACCGTACGATCGATGAAGACGGGCATGTACTTGGCGGACCATTCTATTACATTGAGAATGGAATGGGTGTAAAGTTCAGATGGCTTGCAAAGATATTTGCATTCTTTGGAGCAGGGGTTGGATTATTCGGAATCGGTACATTTACACAGGTGAATGGTATCTCATCTGCAGTCCGTAACTTTTTTTGATCCGAACATGGCACATACAGTAGCATTATTTGGAAATGATTATTCATGGGCAACTGTAATATCCTGTCTGGTACTGACGGTATGTGTCGGAATGGTTGTATTAGGTGGAATCAAGAGAATTGCAAAAGTATCTGAGATCGTCGTTCCGTTCATGGCGGTTCTGTATGTAGTATTGGCAGTCATTATCATGGTGACAAATATTACCGCAATTCCGGCAGCTATTGTAACAATTGTAAAATCAGCATTTACCGGAAGCGCACTGGCCGGTGGTGCAATGGGAAGTATGATCGTAGCAATGCAGAAAGGTATTGCCAGAGGAATCTTCTCGAATGAATCCGGACTTGGAAGCGCACCGATCGCAGCGGCTGCAGCACAGACCAAAGAACCTGCAAGACAGGGACTGGTGTCAATGACCGGTACATTTATTGATACGATCGTAATCTGTACGATGACAGGACTTTCTATTGTCATTACAGGAACATGGAATACGGGACTGGAAGGTGTGGAAATTACGACAGCGGCCTTCCAGAAGGGACTTCCGTTCCCGCCGGTTGTGGCATCCTTTGCATTGATGATTTGTCTGGTATTTTTTGCATTTACAACGATTCTTGGATGGGATTATTACGGAGAACGATGCCTGGAATATCTGTTTAATAAGAATATGAAAGCTGTAAGAGCGTATAGATGGCTTTATATTATATGTGTATTCATCGGACCATATATGACGGTTGCGGCAGTATGGAATATCGCAGATATCTTCAATGCATTGATGGCAATCCCGAATCTGATAGCCTTGCTTGCACTCAGCAAAGTCATAGTAAAAGAAACGAAAGCGTTTACGGAAAAACTGAATGTGGAAGAGAAGAATCAGAGAATTCTCAAAGGAATGAATGCAGAGAATGTATAATAGAATATAAGTTCTGTAGAGCATATGGTGATAAAATACAGGGATTTTGGTATAAGAAGCAGAATCCCTGTATTTATTTTTGTCCTCTTATTTTGATAGAAAAATTATGCTGGATGCAGAATTTATAAAAGGTCATACTTTTCTTTAAAAGTCCGTATTATTTCTAAAATAAAACAAAATACATACAATGTTTGTGTAAATTTGTGCAAAATGTGTTAAAATGTAAGAAAACAAAGGACAGGTGCAAAAATGAAGAAACAAAAGAAAGATCCATTGCATAAAAGCTTCGGTTATGCATTTGCCGGAATATTTGCAGTGGTAACGAAGGAACGGAATATGAAGATTCATTGTGTGGCAATGGTTTGTGTGGTGATCGCAGGATTCGTATTTCATATTACACCGGTAGAGTGGTGTATCTGCCTGACATTGTTTGGTCTGATCATGGCATTGGAAATGGTGAATACGGCAGTGGAAGCAGTGGTCGATCTGGTCACGAAAGAGAGAATGCCGCTTGCAAAGCTTGCCAAAGATGCGGCGGCCGGAGCAGTACTGATCGCAGCAATCATGGCAGCAATTGCAGGGATGATCATATTTATTCCAAAGCTTTTGGAAAGCCTGTCTATATAGACATCGAAAGGAGAACGACCTATGGAAAAATTAGGAAGCGGATTAAAGAAAGTATTACTTGCAGGAATCGGAGCAGTTGCAGTCACAGGAGAGAAATCAAAAGAACTTCTGGATGAGATGGTGAAAAAGGGTGAGCTGACTGTTGAACAGGGCAAAGCACTGAATGAAGAACTTAAGCATAACATCAAGTCGACAGTAAAAGAAAAAGTGAATGTAAAAGTAAAAACATCTTCACCGGAAGAACTGGATGAGCTTTTGGATAAGATGACTCCGGAACAGATGGCATTGTTGAAACAGAGAATTGATGAGATGGAGAAAAAACAGGAAGAATTTGAAGCTGCAGAGACGGTAGAAGATGTGGCAGACGAATCCGTATGCGAAGATGCGGCAGAGAAAGCAGCGGAAGAAGAGACAGCTGAGAACGAAGACATTTAAAGAGGAACAGGTTCATGAGTAAGGGAGAATCCAAAGAATACCGTACCAGGTTAAAGGAGATTACATCCGTACTTCATAAATATGGAATCACCAGGGGAATTACGCCTCAGAAACTCCGGATGATACTGGAGGATCTGGGGCCTACTTATATTAAAATCGGTCAGATTATGTCACTGCATTCAGACATTTTACCGAAAAGGTATTGTGATGAACTGATGTGTCTGCGTTCAGAAGTAACTCCGATGGAATTTCCGGAAGTAAAAGAAGTAATCGAACAGGCATATGGTTGTCCGTGGAATGAAATATTTGCATTTATTTCCGATACACCACTGGGATCAGCATCCATTGCACAGGTCCACAGAGCAGAACTGCTCAGCGGTGAACAGGTTGTTATCAAGGTTCAGCGAACAGGTATTTATGAAATTATGGCAAGAGATATCGGACTCCTTCGGAAGGCAGTAAAGCTGATGCCGCCGATCAGTCTGAAAGGAATGGCTGACTTCGACCAGGTACTGGATGAACTTTGGAATGTGACACGGGAAGAGATGAATTTTCTCACCGAAGCATCGAATATGGAAGAGTTTGCCAGACGGAATGCGGATGTCGTATATGTAAGAACACCGAAACTATATCAGGAATATACAACCATGCATGTGCTGGTCATGGAATACATCGAAGGGCCTGCAATCGATGATAAAGAGAAACTTCTGGCAGGCGGATACGATCTGGAAGAGATCGGGATCAAGCTGATCGATAATTATATCAAACAGGTGATGGAAGACGGTTTCTTCCATGCAGATCCCCACCCGGGAAATGTAAAGATCCAGGATGGCAAGATTGTATGGATCGATATGGGAATGATGGGAAGACTGACCGAACGGGATAAAGAACTGATCGGAAAAGCAATCCGCGGCATTGCAGAAAATGATATCGGCATGATCCAGGAAGCAGTCATGGCACTGGGTGAATTTAAAGAGAAACCAGATCAGAGCGTATTGTATGAAGATATCAGTGAACTGATGTCGAAGTATGGGTCCTTAGATATGGGAGAGATCGATGTTGCAGAAGTGATGATGGATCTTATGGAAGTGATGAAGGAAAATAAGATCCGTATGCCGCATGGTCTGACGATGCTGGCAAGAGGATTGACTAACATGGAAGGCGTGCTTGCAGACATTGCTCCACGGATCAATATGATCGAGATCGCATCCAGACATATTTCAGAGAGTATGTGGAAAGATCTGGATTGGAAAAAAGAATTAAAACATGCAGGAAAGAATCTTTACCGTTCGATGCATAAAGCAGTAGAAGTCCCGGGACTTGCAGCGGATGCACTGCATGGTCTGATGAAAGGTCAGACAAGAGTCAACCTGGATCTGCATGCATCCAACGATCTGGCACAGTTACTGAGACGTCTGGTGCGGAATGTGGTAATGGGATTGTGGGTGATGGCATTGCTGATCAGTTCAAGCATTATCTGCACTACCAATATGAGCCCGAAGATCTGCGGGATCCCGGCAATTGGTGCGATTGGGTATTTATTTGCATTTGCGATTGTGATGTATGTGCTTATTAAGCATATTCTTTCCAAATGAATTTGAGATTTATTCTCGGTTTTATGGGCAAATATGCCGACAAAATGATACGAGAATCTGTATTTGTACCAAAAAATGAACAAAATAACAGTCGGAATCGCTAGACTTTTGATGATACAGGAGATATAATAAAACCATACACGTCAATATATGATTTGTACTATTATCAAGGAGGAACAACGAAAATGGCAAGAAAAATGAAGACCATGGATGGTAACCAGGCCGCAGCTCATGCTTCATATGCATATACAGAAGTTGCAGCAATTTACCCTATTACACCATCATCCGTTATGCCGGAACATGTAGATGAATGGGCTACAGAAGGAAGAAAGAACATATTTGGACAGACTGTTCAGGTAACAGAGATGCAGTCAGAAGCTGGTGCTGCAGGAGCAGTACACGGATCTCTTTCTGCTGGTGCTCTGACAACAACATTTACAGCATCACAGGGACTTCTGTTAATGATTCCTAACTTATATAAAGTAGCAGGAGAACAGCTTCCTGGAGTATTTAACGTATCCGCTCGTGCGCTTGCAAGCCATGCACTGAATATCTTCGGAGATCACTCTGATGTTTACGCCTGTCGTCAGACTGGTGCAGCAATGCTTTGCGAATCCAGCGTACAGGAAGTTATGGACTTAACACCAGTTGCACACTGCGCAGCATTAAAAGGAAAACTTCCATTTATCAACTTCTTCGATGGATTCCGTACATCACACGAGATTCAGAAGATTGAGACATGGGATTACGAAGATCTGAAAGATCTGGTAGATATGGACGCAATCGATGCATTCAGAAATCATGCACTGAATCCAAATCACCCATGCCAGAGAGGTTCAGCTCAGAACCCGGATATCTTCTTCCAGGCAAGAGAAGCATGTAACCCATACTACGATGCTATGCCGGCTATCGTACAGGAGTACATGGACAAAGTTAACGAGAAGATCGGAACAGATTACAAACTCTTCAACTACTACGGAGCAGCAGACGCAGAGAAAGTTATCATTGCTATGGGTTCTGTATGTGACACAATCGAAGAGACAATCGATTACTTAACAGCAGCTGGGGAAAAAGTTGGTGTTGTTAAGGTTCGTCTTTACAGACCATTCTGTGCACAGGCATTAATTGATGCAATTCCTGACACAGTAAAATACATCAACGTACTTGACAGAACAAAAGAACCAGGAGCTCAGGGAGAGCCATTATTCCTGGATGTTGTTTCTGCATTAAAGGGATCTAAGTTCGACGCAGTACCGGTTAACGGCGGACGTTACGGATTAGGATCTAAAGATACAACACCTGCACAGATCGTTGCAGTATTTAACAACGCAGACAAAGAAAGATTCACAATCGGTATCAACGATGATGTTACAAATCTTTCACTTGAAGTTGGTGCACCACTGGTTACAACACCAGAAGGAACAATCAACTGTAAGTTCTGGGGACTTGGAGCTGACGGTACTGTAGGAGCTAACAAGAACTCTATCAAGATCATCGGTGACAATACTGACATGTATGCACAGGCTTACTTCGACTATGACTCTAAGAAGTCTGGTGGTGTTACAATGTCTCACCTGCGTTTCGGTAAGAAGCCAATCAAATCTACTTACCTGATCCACAAGGCTAACTTTGTAGCATGTCACAACCCATCTTATGTAAACAAATACAACATGGTTCAGGAATTAGTTGACGGAGGAACATTCCTTCTGAACTGCTCTTGGGACATGGAAGGTCTTGAGAAACATTTACCAGGACAGGTAAAAGCATTCATCGCTGATCACAACATCAAGTTCTACACAATTGATGGTATTAAGATCGGTAAAGAGATCGGACTTGGCGGACGTATCAATACAGTCCTTCAGTCAGCATTCTTCAAACTGGCATCTATCATTCCGGAAGAAGAAGCAATCGATCTGATGAAGAAAGCTGCAAAAGCTACTTACGGAAGAAAAGGTGACAAGATCGTACAGATGAACTACGATGCTATCGATGCCGGTGCTAAACAGGTAGTTGAGATCGAAGTTCCGGAATCTTGGAAATCTTGTGAAGACGAAGGATTATTCACACCAGAAGTTAAGGGTGGAAAAGACGATGTTGTAGCATTCGTTAAGAACATCCAGTCTAAGGTTAATGCTCAGGAAGGAAATACTCTGCCAGTATCTACATTTACTGACTATGCAGATGGATCTACACCATCAGGTAGTGCAGCATATGAGAAACGTGGTATCGCAGTAGATATCCCTGTATGGCAGTCAGAAAACTGTATCCAGTGTAACCGTTGTGCATACGTTTGCCCACATGCAGTTATCCGTCCGGTAGCACTTACAGAGGATGAACTTGCAAAAGCTCCAGAAGGAACAAAAGCAATCGATATGATCGGTATGCCGGGAATGAAATTCACTATGACTGTATCAGCATATGACTGTACAGGATGTGGATCTTGTGTAAATGTATGTCCAGGTAAGAAGGGTGAAAAAGCTCTTGTTATGGCAAACATGGAAGAAAATGCAGCAGAGCAGGATATCTTTGATTTCGGACGTGAGATCGAGGTTAAACCAGAAGTTGTTGCTAAATTCAAACCAGAGACAGTTAAGGGAAGCCAGTTCAAACAGCCATTACTTGAGTTCTCAGGAGCTTGTGCAGGTTGTGGAGAAACACCTTATGCAAAACTGATCACACAGTTATTCGGTGACAGAATGTACATCGCTAATGCAACAGGATGTTCTTCAATCTGGGGTAACTCTTCACCGTCTACACCATACACAATAAACTCTAAGGGACAGGGACCTGCATGGTCTAACTCACTGTTCGAAGACAACGCAGAGTTTGGATATGGTATGTTACTTGCTCAGAAAGCAATCAGAAAGAGACTGAAAGAAGAAGTTGAAACTGTTGCAGCATCAGAGCAGGCTTCAGCAGAGGTTAAGGCAGCTTGCCAGGAATACCTCGATACATTCGCATGTGGTATTACAAACGGAGATGCTACAGATAAATTAGTTGCAGCATTAGACGGATGTGATTGTGATACATGCAAAGACATCGTTAAGAATAAAGACTTCCTCGGTAAGAAATCTCAGTGGATCTTCGGTGGTGACGGATGGGCTTACGATATCGGATTCGGTGGAGTTGACCACGTATTAGCAAGTGGTGAAGACATCAACATCATGGTATTCGATACAGAGGTTTACTCTAACACAGGTGGACAGTCTTCTAAGGCTACTAAGACTGGTGCTACAGCTCAGTTCGCAGCAGGCGGAAAAGAGACGAAGAAGAAAGACCTTGCAAGCATGGCTATGAGCTATGGATATGTATACGTTGCACAGATCGCTATGGGTGGAGACTTCAACCAGACTGTAAAAGCAATTGCAGAGGCAGAGGCTTATCCGGGACCATCTCTGATCATCGCATACGCTCCATGTATCAACCATGGTATCAAGAAGGGTATGAGCAAAGCTCAGACAGAGGAACAGTTAGCAGTAGAATGCGGATACTGGAACAACTTCAGATTCAATCCTGCAGCTGAAAAGGGAAGCAAGTTCACTCTTGACAGCAAACAGCCTAAGGAAGAAGATTACCAGGCATTCCTTGACGGAGAAGTTCGTTACAATGCTCTTAAGAGAGCTAATCCGGAAAAGGCTGCAAGACTCTTCGCTAAGAATGAGGCAGAGGCTATGGAAAGATACGATTACCTGTCAAAACTGACAGACCTTTACAAAGTAGAGGAGTAATCATATCTGATTAGCAATAGAATAGTATAAATCATGACTCCCGCAGATTCGAAAGGATCTGCGGGAGTTTTGCGTTGTCATGCATTTGCCATATTGTATTGACAAAATAGATCAAAGATGATAAAAATATTATTATATGAATAATGAGACTAGATAGAGGCGCAGGTTTCATCAGTAAGGTAGAACAACAGATAAAGGGAAATCATTTCTGCCTGAAAGGGAAAACTGCCGAAGGAAGATATCATCCCTTATTATATTCGAGATATACTTCCTGGGACGTAGCAGAATATGCTGCGGACTGTCACTTCAGTAAGTGGAGCGCTATCGGAGTATATAGAAGATATAAGAGTTTAATTATGTAATTTGTATTTAGAGTTATATAGAGGACATAAATGAAGTGTTGAATGATCTGAAAATACGGATGTCCTGCTTATAAGATGATATATGCCATGAGCAATCCACGCAGAGGAAATTGTTCATGGTATTTTTTTGGAAAAAAACGAAGGAGAGAGTTATGAGAAAAAGAAAAAAATTACTCTTTGCCGTACTCACCTGCCTCATGATCTTTGCATGCGGTGCAATTACCGTATTTGCGGCAGATGGAGGAAAAGAGTATGTACCAAAGATGTATTCATCATTCTGGGCACTGGTACCCCCAATTGTGGCAATTGGTCTTGCACTGATCACGAAAGAAGTGTATAGTTCCTTGTTTGTCGGAATTGCGATCGGAGGAATCTTCTGGTCTAATTTCCATTTTGAAAAGGCAGTATTGCATATATTTGAAGATGGAATCGTAGGAGTACTGACAGATAGCTATAATATGGGAATCCTGGTATTCCTGGTTATTCTTGGAATTATGGTCTGCATGATGAATAATGCAGGAGGTTCGGCAGCATTTGGGCGTTGGGCTAGTATTCACATCAAGACAAGAGTAGGGGCACAGCTTGCAACGATCGTGCTTGGAATACTGATCTTTATCGATGATTATTTTAACTGCCTGACAGTTGGAAGTGTTATGCGTCCGATCACAGATAAGCACAATGTATCACGTGCGAAACTGGCGTATCTGATCGATGCGACAGCGGCACCGGTATGTATCATCGCTCCAATCTCATCATGGGCAGCGGCTGTAACAGGATTTGTAAAAGGTGAAGATGGATTTTCTATTTTTATGCGTGCGATTCCGTATAACTATTATGCTTTACTCACAATTCTTGCAATGGTTTTGATCGTAGTGCTTAAGATTGATTATGGCCCGATGAAATTACATGAAGATAATGCTGTAAAGGGTGATATCTATACTACACCGGACAGGCCATATGCAAATGCTGAGAATGAGATCGTAGAAGAAAAGGGAAAAGTGATCGATCTGGTATTCCCGATAGTGGTCCTGATCATTTTCTGCATCTGCGGTATGCTTTATACAGGAGGCTTCTTTAGTGGAACAGGCTTTGTTAAAGCATTTTCGGCAAGTGATGCATCGGTAGGTCTGATGCTTGGAAGTTTCTTCGCATTGGTTGTTACGGTTGTATTCTATGCACTTAGAAAAGTACTTAAGTTCCGTGAATCTATGGAATGTGTTCCGGAAGGATTCAAGGCTATGGTACCTGCAATCCTGATCCTGACATTTGCATGGACATTAAAAGCAATGACAGACAGTCTTGGCGCTGCAGAGTATGTGGCTAATGTTATGCAGTCCGCAGCTGGAGGATTATTAAACTTCCTGCCTGCAATTATCTTCCTCGTAGGGTGCTTCCTTGCATTTGCAACTGGAACATCATGGGGAACATTCGGAATCCTGATCCCGATCGTAGTAGCGGTATTCCAGGGAACGAACGAGACTATGATGATCATCTCTATCTCAGCTTGTATGGCGGGAGCTGTATGTGGAGATCATTGTTCGCCTATTTCGGATACAACGATCATGGCATCCGCGGGAGCGCAGTGTAATCATGTCAACCATGTAACGACACAGTTACCGTATGCGGCAACCGTTGCAGTTGTTTCCTGCATTACTTATGTAATTGCCGGATTTGTTCAGAATGCATTGATCTGTCTTCCAATCGGTATGGTACTTCTGGTAGCAGCTTTACTGCTCATGAAGAAGAGAACAGAAAGCCATTCATAAATGATTTGTTAAAAAATTAAAATTAGCAGAGACTTCAAAGACTCTTTGCCTTGCATAAAAGTATGTGGCGCAAAAGTTGCTTTGGAGTCTTTTTTTGATAGGTGCAGAATAATAAGAAAGGTGTTATAATATCTTGCATGAGTGGCAATTATTCCAGTAGATATATTACGGGGCAGAAGAATCTTCTGCTTTGGGAAAATGGAAGATTGCAGACGAAAGGAGAACATAGAAATTCATGAGTGTAAAAGACTTAAGTGCTTACGAATTAGTAAAGGAAGAAGATTTAAAAGGGATCAAATCCCACGGAATGCTGTTAAAGCATAAGAAGAGCGGGGCAAGGATCTTACTGATAGAAAATGATGATGACAACAAGGTATTCAATATCGGATTCCGTACACCGCCGTCAGACAGTACCGGAGTACCACATATCATGGAACATTCCGTACTGTGTGGATCTAAGAATTTCCCGGCGAAGGATCCGTTCGTAGAACTGGTAAAGGGTTCACTGAATACATTTTTAAATGCAATGACTTATCCGGATAAGACGGTTTACCCGGTAGCAAGCTGTAATGATAAGGATTTCCAGAATCTGATGCATGTATATATGGATGCGGTATTCTATCCGAATATTTATCAGCATGAAGAGATCTTCCGTCAGGAAGGCTGGAGCTACAAGATGGATTCTCTGGAAGATGATCTGGCTTACAACGGTGTTGTATATAATGAGATGAAGGGAGCATTCTCTTCACCGGAAGGTGTGCTGGACAGAGTGGTATTGAATACATTATTCCCGGATACCTCATATGCGAACGAATCTGGCGGGGATCCGGAAGTGATTCCGGAACTTACGTATGAGCAGTTCCTGGATTTCCACAGAAGATATTATCATCCGTCAAACAGTTACATTTACCTGTATGGAAATATGGACATGGAAGAAAAATTAAACTGGCTGGATCAGGAATATCTGAGCAAATTCGACTATGCGCCGGTAGATTCCAAGATCCGCTATCAGGAACCATTTGATAAAGTAATCGAAAAAGAGATGCCATATTCCATAGCAAGCGATGAATCAGAAGAGGATAATACTTACATTTCTTACAATAAAGTCATTGGAACAAGCCTGGATGAGAAGCTGTATCTGGCATTTGAAGTATTGGATTATGCATTGTTATCTGCACCGGGAGCACCGCTTAAGAGAGCACTTACGGATGCCGGGATCGGAAAAGACATTATGGGATCGTATGACAACGGAATTTACCAGCCGATCTTTTCTGTCATTGCGAAGAATGCGAATGTAGAACAGAAAGAAGCATTTGTGAAAGTAATCGAGGATACATTAAAAGATATTGTTGAAAATGGAATGGATAAGAAAGCTCTCGAAGCCGGAATCAATTATAATGAGTTCCGTTACAGAGAGGCGGATTTCGGAGGTTATCCGAAGGGACTGATGTACGGACTGCAGATTATGGACAGCTGGTTATACGATGACGAAAAACCATTTATCCATATCGAAGCGCTGGATACATTCGAGTTCTTAAAGGCACAGGTCGGAACAGGATATTATGAAGAACTGATCCGCAAATATCTGTTAGAGAATACGCACGGTGCGATTGTGCTGATTAAGCCGGAAAAAGGACGTACTGCAAGAATGGACAAAGAACTTCAGGAGAAGTTACAGGCATACAAAGAAAGTCTTACAGAAGAAGAAAGAAAAGAACTGGTAGAGCGTTCCAATGCATTAGAGGCATATCAGTCAGCACCGGATGCAGTAGAAGATCTTGAGAAGATCCCGGTTCTTTCAAGAGAAGATATTTCAAAAGAGATTGAGCCGATCATCAATGAAGAAAAAAGAATCGCAGATGTACCGGTAGTTTACCATGAGATTGAGACAAATGGTATCGGATACGTGGATGTGTTATTTGATATGTCAGGTGTGGAAGAAGCAGATCTTCCGTATGTCGGAATCCTGCAGGGAGTACTTGGAGTCATTGATACCGAGAATTATAAGTACGGAGAACTCTTTAATGAGATCAACGTGCATACCGGCGGTATCGGAACATCACTGGAACTGTATACAGACATTTCCAAAGTGCCGGAAAAAGAATTCAAAGCAACATTTGAAATCAAAGGAAAGGCATTATATCAGAAGCTGCCAGTCGTATTCCGGATGATGGAGGAGATCCTGACACGTTCGAAACTGGGAGATACCAAGAGAATCAGAGAGATTCTTGCGATGCAGAAGTCAAGACTTCTTATGAAATTCCAGTCATCTGGACATACAACAGCAGTGCTTCGTGCGATGTCTTATGCATCTCCGTCATCTAAGTTAAAAGACATGACAAGCGGTATCGAGTTCTATGATAAGATCGCTTATATCGAGGAACATTTTGAAGAAGAAAAAGACGTATTGGTACAGAAGCTTCAGATGCTGGCTCATAAGCTGTTCCGTGCAGACAATATGATGATCAGTTACACGGTTGCAAAAGAGGGCCTGAACGGCATGGAAGAGCTGGTAGAAGGTCTGAAGAAAGCAATGTTCGAAGATCCGGTGGAAGATACCAGATGCGTACTGCACTGTGAGATGAAGAATGAAGGATTCAAGACTGCTTCCAAAGTTCAGTATGTGGCAAGAGTCGGCAACTTTATTGACAATGGAACTGACTATACAGGAGCACTGCAGATATTGAAGGTGATCTTAAGTTATGATTACCTTTGGCAGAATATCCGTGTCAAAGGCGGCGCTTATGGCTGCATGAGCGGATTCAGCCGTACCGGAGAAGGATATTTTGTATCTTACCGTGATCCGAACCTGGAAAGAACGATGGAAGTCTATGAAGGCATCGCAGATTATCTGAGAAACTTTACTGTCAGTGACCGTGACATGAACAAATATATTATCGGAACTATGAGTAATATTGACCAGCCGATGACACCGTCTGCAAAAGGAGACCGTTCGTTCAATCTGTACATGAATAAAGTCAGTGCAGAGACAATCAAGAAAGAGCGTCTGCAGATCCTTGAGGCAGGACAGGAAGATATCCGGAAGCTGGCGGATGTCGTAGAGGCAGTGATGAAAGCCGAACAGGTCTGCGTGATCGGAAGCGAAGAGAAGATAGAAGAAGCAAAAGATATGTTTAAAAATGTGACGACATTTTAGTTGTCTTCAACAGATAAAAGAACAGGAGAAAATATGAAAAAGGATTATAAATCAGGATTCGTAACATTGATCGGTCGTCCAAACGTTGGAAAATCAACTCTGATGAACCAGCTGATCGGACAGAAGATCGCGATTACATCGAATAAACCACAGACGACACGTAACCGTATCCAGACCGTACTTACAACAGATGACGGTCAGATTGTGTTCGTGGATACACCGGGAATCCATAAAGCAAAGAACAAGCTTGGGGAGTATATGGTCAATGTGGCAGAACGTACATTGAATGAAGTTGACGTGGTGCTCTGGCTGGTAGAGCCGACAACATTTATCGGAGCAGGTGAACAGCATATCATCAGCCAGCTTAAGAAAGTAACGACACCGGTTGTACTGGTCATCAATAAGATCGACAGCGTGAAGAAGGAAGATGTTCTTCCGGCCATCGCTGCGTACAAAGATGTCTATGACTTTGCAGAAATCGTTCCGGTATCTGCGAGAAACGGTGACAATACCGATGAGCTTGTAAAAGTGATCATGAAATACCTTCCGTACGGACCACAGTTCTATGATGAAGATACCATTACAGATCAGCCGGAGCGTCAGATTGTGGCCGAACTGATCCGTGAAAAAGCACTGCACTGCTTGCAGGAAGAGATTCCGCACGGTATCGCAGTTGCCATTGACAGTATGAAAGTCAGAAATAAAGTGATGCACATCGATGCAACCATTATCTGTGAGCGCGATTCACACAAGGGGATAATTATTGGTAAAAAAGGAAGTATGTTGAAAAAGATCGGAAGCACTGCTCGTTATGAGATTGAGAAAATGCTGGATCAGCAGGTGAATCTCAAGCTCTGGGTCAAAGTAAAGAAAGACTGGAGAGACAGTGAATTTTTGATGAAAAATTTTGGATACCGCGAAGATGAATAAAAAGCAGTGCCCATGGGAGAACCTAATCTTAGAGCATTAAAAAATATGCCCTGGCAAAGGATGAGGTGATCATATGGAAGAGTACTGGGACAGATTCGTCGCATCAGGTAAGATAGAAGATTATCTGTATTATAAAGGTATGAGTATCTGTGAGGAGACGATAAACAGATACAAAGAAGGAGATACAATTGGTAAATCAGATTACACTGACTGGCATGATACTGACAGCAGCACCGATAGGTGAATATGACAGACGAGTGGTAATACTGACCAGAGAAAGAGGGAAAATCTCGGCATTCGCACGTGGTGCAAGAAGACCGAACAGTGCACTGATGGGAGTGACGAGCCCTTTTTCATTTGGAGAGTTTACTGTATATGAGGGGCGGACATCTTATACGCTGGTGTCGGCCTCTGTTTCCAATTATTTCCAGGAATTGCGTACGGATGTAGAAGGTGCCTATTACGGATTCTATTTTATGGATCTGGCCGGGTATTATGCAAGAGAAGCGAACGATGAGACCGAGATGCTGAAGCTTCTGTATCAGACGCTACGGGCACTGACGAACATACATATCCCGAATGAACTGATACGGTGCATTTACGAATTGAAGACCATTACCGTGAATGGGGAAGGTCCGCAGGTGATGGAATGTATCATGTGCGGGGATAAGGAGCGGGAAAAAGTATTTAGTATACGGAGAGGCGGCGTGATATGCACGCAGTGTGCCGGCCATATTTCCGATGGAATCCGGCTGCTTCCGTCGACATTATATACATTGCAGTACATCGTATGTTCCCCGGTTGAGAAATTATATACTTTCGTTGTAAAAGAAGATGTGCTTGGAGAACTAAAGAATCTGACGAAAGCGTATCTGGATGAATATCTGGGAAAACGCTTCAAATCATTGGAGATATTGGAAACAATTGTACGATAAGGCTTGAAAACAAAGAGGGCAGACGCTATAATTAAATTCAATTACGAATATTTTGAGAAGGTGAGGATGAAAAAATGGCAGAAAAGACTATGGATAAGATCGTTTCATTGGCGAAAGCAAGAGGATTTGTATATCCGGGATCTGAGATCTATGGCGGGCTTGCGAATACATGGGATTATGGTAATCTCGGAGTAGAATTGAAAAACAATGTAAAAAAAGCATGGTGGAAGAAATTCATTCAGGAATCTCCGTTCAATGTAGGTGTGGACTGTGCGATCCTTATGAACCCACAGACATGGATCGCAAGTGGACATCTCGGAGGATTCAGTGATCCTCTGATGGATTGTAAACAGTGTCACGAACGTTTCCGTGCGGATAAAGTCATCGAAGATTATTGTGCAGAGAATAACATTGAACTGGATGGTGCGGTAGATGCATGGACACAGGAGCAGATGAAGAACTTTATCGATGAGAATCAGATTCCATGTCCGACATGTGGAAAGCATGACTTTACTGATATCCGTCAGTTCAACCTGATGTTCAAGACATTCCAGGGAGTAACAGAGGATGCGAAGAATACGGTATATCTTCGTCCGGAGACAGCACAGGGAATCTTTGTTAACTTCAAGAATGTACAGCGTACATCCAGAAAGAAACTGCCATTTGGTATCGGACAGATCGGTAAATCATTCCGTAACGAGATCACACCTGGTAACTTTACATTCCGTACCAGAGAGTTCGAACAGATGGAATTGGAATTCTTCTGCAAACCGGATACAGACCTTGAGTGGTTCGACTACTGGAAGAAGTTCTGTCTGAACTGGCTGTCTGCATTAGGACTGAAAGATGATGAAGTACGTTACCGTGATCACGATAAAGAAGAACTTTCTTTCTACAGTAAAGCAACAACAGACGTTGAGTTCTTATTCCCATTCGGATGGGGAGAACTGTGGGGAATCGCTGACCGTACAGATTACGACTTAACACAGCATCAGAATGTATCCGGACAGGATCTGACATACTTTGATGATGAGACAAAGGAAAAATATATCCCATACGTTATCGAGCCGTCACTCGGTGCAGACCGTATGGTACTTGCATTCCTTTGCAGTGCTTATGATGAAGAAGAGATCGGAACAGAGGAGAAGCCTGATACACGTACGGTTCTTCACTTCCATCCGGCACTGGCACCGGTTAAGATCGGTGTGCTTCCGCTTTCTAAGAAGCTGAATGAAGGCGCAGAGAAAGTATTTGCACAGTTAAGCAAGAAATACAACTGCGAATATGATGACCGTGGAAATATCGGAAAACGTTACCGTCGTCAGGACGAGATCGGAACACCATTCTGTGTAACATACGATTTCGATTCTGAAGAAGACGGAGCAGTAACTGTCCGTGACAGAGATACCATGGAACAGGAAAGAATCAAGATTGAAGATCTGGATGCTTACTTTGAGAAGAAATTCGAGTGGTAAGCATCAGAAAATTGAAGCATAAGAGATAAAACAAGAGACCGTGGAATCGGCTATGTATGCCAAAGTGCATGCATGGCGGTTTCACGGTCTTTTTTATATATGCAGGTATGTAGAAATTGATTTGTGCATAATGTACAAAAAAATAAAATATAAAATAAAATATTGATTTAAAATGAATGAAAGAGTATATTTATAGAAAAGACTTAATTCATTATTCGTAAAATCTATAAGTAAGGAGGAAAGACTTTGGATAAACTGAATAATATCGTATTATTGATTCAACATTATCTGGCAGATTATATTTTGATCATTCTGCTGTTAGGAGGAGGTGTTATATTTACGATCCGGCTCGGATTTATCCAGATACGTGGATTTAAGGCCGGGTGGAAAAGAACGTTTGGCGGACTGTTTTCGAAAAAAGGAACGGCGGGAAAAGACGGTATGTCATCATTTCAGGCACTTGCAACGGCTATTGCAGCACAGGTAGGAACGGGGAATATTGCAGGAGCGGCAACAGCATTGGCAATAGGCGGACCGGGAGCGATTTTCTGGATGTGGATTGCGGCATTTCTTGGAATGGCGACCATTTTCGGAGAAGCTATTATGGCTCAGAAATATAAGCATGTAGGAAAAGACGGGCATGTAACAGGCGGACCGGTTTATTATATCCAGGCGGCTTTCAAAGGTACTTTTGGAAAAATCCTGGCAGCTGTCTTTTCTGTTCTGATCATTTTTGCACTGGGATTTATGGGAAATGCGGTACAGTCCAACTCGATAGCGTCAGCATTTCATACTGCATTTGGTATACCACAGATAGTGGTGGGGATCATTATAGCGGTTATCGCATTGTTTGTATTTGTCGGAGGAATTTCCAGAATTGCAAAAGTTACAGAGACGATTGTTCCAATCATGGCATGTTTTTATATTATCGGATCACTGATTGTAATCTTTGCAAACTTTAAAGAAATCCCATATGCATTTTATTCTATCGTTGTAGGTGCTTTTAAACCGTCTGCAGTCAGTGGCGGAGCAGTGGGAGCAACGGTAAAGCTTGCACTCACAAAAGGTGTGGCAAGAGGACTGTTCTCGAATGAAGCAGGTATGGGATCGACGCCTCACGCACATGCGGTAGCGAAAGTAGAACATCCGGTAGAGCAGGGATTTGTAGCAATGATCGGTGTATTCATTGATACCTTTGTAATTCTGAATCTGACGGCACTGGTGATTATTACAACACAGTCGATTCCGACAGGGCTTACAGGTACAGCGCTCAGCCAGTATGCATTTTCGAGTGTATTCGGAAAATTCGGTAATGTATTTATTGCAATCTGTATGTTCTTTTTCGCATTTTCGACGATTATTGGCTGGTATTTCTTTGGGCAGGCCAATGTGAAATATTTATTTGGAAAAAATGCAGTAAAGCCGTATGCGGTTCTGGTTTCGCTCTGTGTATTGTTAGGTTCACTTGCACAGGTTGATTTGGTATGGAATATGGCAGACTGTTTCAATTCATTGATGGTAATTCCTAATATTCTTGCATTGTTCTTCCTGAGCAGCCAGATGAAAGAATTGCATGACGATTACTATCATAATTTCTTAAAAAATAAAAAAGTAAAATAAAGAAAAAAGACTTTGTGAATAATGAATAAGTGAAAACGAAAAACGGAGGGAAAATAGAAAAATATACAAAAATCAGATTACATAATTGTTCAAAACAACTAAAAAAAGATAAAAAAAGATAAAGTATTGCAATATAAATAACAATGATGTAATATAGAGGAAGAAAATAAATGATATAAAAATTTTCTATAACTGAAAAGAAGAGTGGGATGATATTTCTCAAGAGAGAGCTGCCAGGGCAGCCGCCGAAGAGGCAAACCGGTATCGAAAAAAATGTGGAAAAACCGGACGAAACTTTCAGGCAAAAGGACGGAGAAAGGGACTACATTCTGAATCTTGTACTGTAAGAGGAATTAGATTTAACAGGACGAAAGACAGAAAAGGACGTTTGAACGCAGTAACTGGCGTGGAGCGTCCTTTTTATTTTCTAAGGCTGGTTGAAATAACATAAGAGAGGATGGACATGAATGAGTAAGTATATGGTGATCACAAATAATCCGCTTGTACGATCCAGGCTGGATGATACACATGAGGTAATCTATCTGGAACTCTCTTATGAAGAACTTCTGAAGGTAGTAAGGGACAGAATTTACGAAGGCCACAGATTATTGACACATCCATTATCAGGAAGTGTAAAACCAAAGGAAACACCGTACAAATCTGTGCTGATATCTGAGAGAAAGGAGAAGGTGGATGGGGAATCTGTCAGATTGATTGAAAATGCGATTCTGGTATGTCAGAAATTTCAAGATAAAAGTAAGTATTACAAAGAAGAAGTTTATAAGGATTTTCAATTGGTTGACTGGACTTTATTAGAGAGCGGACTGGCGTCTGCGGATGTCTGGTAGAAGACAGTGATAAAAGAGGTTGTAAAACGGGCAGCGTTTTATAAAAGAAGATGAAAAAAGGAGGAAAAGATCGTGAGATTAGAAATGGGGAATATTTACATTAAGGATATCCAGTTTGCGGATACATCAAAGATTGAAGATGGAATCCTGTATGTAGATAAAGGAGCTGTAAAAGCGGTAGCATTGGAAGATGAGCATATCAAAACAGTCACTTTTGATATTGCGAAACCAGGGGAATCAGTAAGAATCACACCGGTAAAAGATGTGATCGAACCAAGAGTAAAAGTTGAGGGAAAAGGCGGGGTATTCCCGGGAATTATTTCAAAAGTTGATACCGTTGGTTCCGGAAAGACATATGCATTAAAAGGAATGGCTGTTGTAACAGCAGGAAGAATCGTCGGTTTCCAGGAAGGTATCATTGACATGACCGGACCGGGAGCTGATTACACACCATTTTCCAAGACATTGAATCTTGTTATGGTCTGTGAACCTGTAGAGGGAATCAAACAGCATGAATATGAAAAGGCAGTCCGTTTCGCGGGATTCAGGGTTGCAGCGTACATCGGAGAATTAGCACGGAATCTTACACCGGATGAGACAAAAGTATATGAGACATGCGGTATCAAAGAAGGAATCACACAGTATCCGGATCTTCCGAGAGTTGCATATGTCCAGATGCTTCAAAGCCAGGGACTCTTACATGACACTTATGTATACGGAGTGGATGCAAAGAAGACACTTCCTACAATTTTAAGTCCTACAGAGATCATGGACGGAGCAATCGTTTCCGGTAACTGTGTATCTGCATGTGATAAGAATCCTACATATGTACATGAGAATAATCCGGTTGTTCATGATCTGTTTGAAGAACATGGAAAGACACTGAACTTTGTATGTCAGATCATTACAAATGAAAATGTATACCTTGCAGATAAAGAAAGATCTTCTGACTGGACAGCAAAACTGTGTAAGATGTTAGATCTGGATGGCGTTATCGTATCACAGGAAGGATTTGGTAATCCGGATACAGACCTTATTATGAACTGTAAGAAGATCGAAGCAGAAGGCATCAAGACTGTAATTATTACAGATGAGTATGCCGGACGTGATGGAAAATCACAGTCTCTTGCGGACGCAGATGTGGCAGCAGATGCGGTTGTAACAGGTGGTAATGCAAATGAAGTTGTTATCCTGCCAAAACTTGATAAAGTAATTGGAACTTTAGATTATGTGACAAAGATCGCCGGAGCAAGTGAAGATACACTTCGCGAAGATGGATCTCTTGAAGTAGAACTTCAGGTCATCACAGGTGCAACAAATGAGACAGGTTTCAATAAGCTGAGTGCAAGATAGAAGAGGGAGGATAAGAATATGTCTAAGATAAAAGTAGTTCATTATATCAACCAGTTCTTTGCACAGATTGGTGGAGAGGAAAAAGCAGACTATCCTGCAGAAATTCGTGTTGGGGAAGTTGTAGGACCTGGTCTGGCACTGACACAGAATTTTAAAGATGAAGCAGAGATTATTGCAACAGTTATTTGCGGAGATTCTTACTTCAATGAGAACCTTGAAAAAGCAAAAGCAGATATTCTTGCAATGGTAAAAGAGCAGGCACCGGATGTATTTATTGCAGGACCGGCATTCAATGCAGGACGTTATGGTGTGGCTTGCGGTACAATTGCGGCAGCTGTTCAGGAGGAACTTGGAATTCCTGCAGTTACAGGTATGTATGTAGAAAACCCTGGAGCAGATATGTTCAAGAATGATGTCTACATGATCTCAACAAAGAACAGTGCGGCAGGTATGAGGGATGCAGTGAAGAAACTTGCTCCGTTGGCAGTGAAACTAGCAAAAGGAGAAAAAATCGGTTCATCTGCAGAAGAAGGATATATCCCAAATGGTGTACGTGTAAACTTCTTCGAAAAAGAAAGAGGATCCAAACGTGCCGTTAAGATGCTGATCAAGAAATTGAATGACAAGCCATATGTAACAGAATATCCGATGCCGAATTTTGACAGAGTAGAACCAAATCCGGCAGTGAAGGATCTTGCACATGCGAAGATTGCCCTGGTTACTTCCGGTGGTATCGTTCCAAAGGGAAACCCGGACCACATAGAAAGTTCAAGTGCTTCTCACTATGGAGAGTATGATATTACAGGAGTTACAGATCTTACAGAAGAGACATATGAGACTGCACATGGCGGATATGATCCGGTATATGCGAATGAAGATCCGGACCGTGTACTTCCGGTAGATGTTCTTCGCGATATGGAAAAAGAAGGTGTGATCGGATCGCTTCATCATCTGTTCTATACAACTGTAGGAAATGGAACATCTGTAGCATCCGCAAAAGCATTTGCAGCAGAGTATTCGCAGAAATTAAAGGCTGACGGAGTAGATGCCGTTATCCTGACCTCCACCTGAGGTACCTGTACTCGTTGCGGTGCAACGATGGTAAAAGAAATCGAAAGAGCAGGAATTCCTGTTGTACATATCTGTACAGTTACTCCGATTTCTATGACAGTTGGTGCAAATAGAATCGTACCGGCGATCGCTATTCCACATCCACTCGGTAATCCGGCACTGGATCAGGAAGAAGAAAAGAAATTACGCCGTGGAATCGTAGAAAAAGCTCTGGAAGCTTTGACTACGGAAGTTGACGGACAGAAAGTTTTTGAATAGTACATGTGAATATAGAAGGAGATATAACGTAAAATGAGTGAGATTTATGACGTTATCATTCTGGGTGCAGGTCCTGCCGGTCTGGCGGCGGGGCTGTATGCAGGAAGAAGTCGGCTCAATGTTCTGATCATCGAAAAAGGTCAGGATGGAGGTCAGATCGCAATTACTGACGAGATTGAAAATTATCCGGGTCAGATTGTAGAAGGGGAATCCGGACCATCCCTGATTGCAAGAATGACAGAGCAGGCAGAAAAATTCGGGGCAAAAAGGGTATCCGATATGATTAAAGAAGTAGAACTTGAAGGAGAGGTCAAGGTTCTTAAGAGCGAAAAGAATGAATATCGCGGAAAAAATGTGATCATTGCAACGGGCGCACATGCAAGACCGATCGGATGCAAAGGAGAAGGACAGTTCAGGGGAAAAGGTGTTTCTTATTGTGCAACATGTGATGCGAACTTTTTTGAAGATTTTGAAGTATATGTAGTCGGCGGTGGGGATTCCGCGGTAGAAGAGGCTATGTATCTGACAAAATTCGCAAGAAAAGTTACGATCATTCACAGAAGAGATGAACTGCGGGCTGCAAAATCAATTCAGGAAAAAGCATTTAAGAATCCGAAGCTTTTCTTTATGTGGGACAGTGTCGTAGAAGAACTGGAAGGTGACGACATCCTTCAGGCAATGTATGTGAAGAATGTTAAGACCGGAGAAGTAACAAAAGTCGAAGCAGATCCGGAAGACGGAATGTTCGGGCTGTTCGGATTTATCGGAACGGTTCCGAATACAAAGATCTTTGAAGGAATCATTGATATGGATGAAAGAGGGTACATTAAGACGGATGCTGATATGCATACCAATATTCCGGGGGTATATGCAGCGGGAGATGTACGTGTAAAGAGCCTGCGTCAGGTGGTAACAGCGGCAGCAGATGGTGCGATCGCAGCTGTTCAGGTCGAACGCAGCATGTCAGATTATTTTTAGGAGAAACTCCGGAATTTAACCGGGTCATTATAATAAAAAGGAGGAGAAATGACATGATAGATGTAGATAAGACTACGTTTGAAGAAGAAGTATTAAAAGCAGAAGGTTATGTATTTGTTGACTTTTATGGAGATGGATGTGTTCCTTGTCAGGCACTGATGCCGAAGGTACATGAATTTGCAGATACTTATGGGGACAAGCTCAAATTCACATCGTTAAATACAACAAAAGCACGCCGTCTTGCAATTGCCCAGAAAGTTCTTGGACTTCCTGTAATGGCAATCTATAAAGACGGGGAAAAAGTAGAAGAGCTGGTAAAAGATGACTGTACAGCTGAAGCAATTGAAGCAATGATTAAGAAATATATCTGATTCTCGAGAGGTAATTTCTAAATCATAGATGAATGACCTTGATAAGGTTTAAATAAAAAAGAAAGGAGATCGTAATTATGGCTATTTTAGAAGGGAAAAAAGCAATAATTATCGGAGACCGTGATGGAATTCCGGGACCGGCTATCGCAGAATGTGTAAAAACTGCAGGTGCTGAGATCGTATTCTCATCTACGGAATGTTTCGTCTGAACGAGCGCAGGCGCAATGGATCTGGAAAACCAGAAGAGAGTAAAAGAATTCGCTGAAGAATATGGTGCAGAGAACTTGGTAGTAGTTCTTGGTGCAGCAGAAGGAGAGGCTGCAGGTCTTGCAGCTGAGACTGTAACTTTAGGCGATCCTACTTTCGCAGGTCCATTGACAGGGGTCCAGCTTGGACTCACGGTATATCACGTATGCGAACCAGAGATGAAAGAAGAGTTTGACGAAGCGGTTTATGATGAGCAGGTAAGCATGATGGAAATGGTATTAGATGTTGATGATATCATTTCTGAGATGCAGGCTATCAGAGATCAGTTATAGTCCGAAGTTTCTCATACGAATGAAAAGGACAGGTCCGTTGTGTTCCTACAGGGACTGTCCTTTTTCTAAATTTCAGGGTATTTATTTTGAGGTAAATGGAAAGGTGGATAACCAATGAACAGTGTAATTAAAGGGGCAAGTTATGTATTAGTACATACACCAGATATGGTTTTATACAACGGAACAACACAGACAACAGAAAGAGTTGTGAATCCGGATTCGGAATATTTAAAAGCAGTACCGGAGCATCTCCGTTCTTATGAAGAGGCAGTGTCTTACTGGCCGAACCAGACTTATATCGGTAATGCACATCCGGATGAACTTGCCGAAATAGAATTCCCGTATTATGACAAGAAAAAAGAAGGGGCAGAACGTTACGGAAAATATGGAGAGATCATGCCGGAAGAAGAATTCTTGCTTCTGGTACAGGC
The DNA here is from genome assembly GCF_025567265.1 of Dorea amylophila. Lineage (NCBI taxonomy): Bacteria > Bacillati > Bacillota > Clostridia > Lachnospirales > Lachnospiraceae > Dorea > Dorea amylophila. Next base: position 77,194 of record NZ_JAOQJW010000014.1, read on the forward strand.
ATGTGATATGTTCGAAGTAGTGAGACTGGACAAAGCATTTGTTGAAAAATATAAAGAAACATTTGCCAAAGATCCGGTAATCTCTGATGACATAGTTGAAAAAATCCATGAAGGGGTGGAACTTTCTGAGATCGAAACGCTGATCAGCGAAGATCATGCGGAACCATTATATTTTGAGCATCAGTTAGTGGGCTGTGTAAAACCGGCACATGACATTGATGTGAACCTGTCTTCTCATGTTATGCATGAAAATCTTATGAGCAAGGCTTCCAGTGTACTTGCCCTTCTCTATGCTGTGAAGAATGCAGGAATTGAGAAATCAGATGTTGAATATGTAATTGACTGTGCGGAAGAAGCTTGTGGAGATATGAACCAAAGAGGCGGCGGTAACTTTGCGAAGGCGGCAGCAGAGGTGGCAGGTCTTGTCAATGCAACCGGATCAGATGCCAGAGGATTCTGTGCAGCACCGACACATGCACTGATCGAGGCAGCCGCACTGGTAAAAGCGGGCGCGTATAAGACGGTTGTCGTTACAGCAGGAGGCTGTACTGCAAAACTTGGTATGAACGGAAAAGATCATGTAAAGAAAGGCCTTCCGATCCTGGAAGACTGCCTGGGAGGATTTGCAGTTGTTGTATCTGAGAATGACGGAGTGAATCCGGAGATTGATCTCGGAATGCTTGGACGCCACAGTGTGGGAACCGGTTCTGCACCGCAGAATGTAATCGGAAGCCTGGTAGCAGACCCGCTTGACCGTGCAGGAATGAAAATTACGGATATCGATAAATTCTCACCGGAGATGCAGAATCCGGATATCACAAAACCGGCAGGAGCAGGAGATGTACCGCTTGCCAATTATAAGATGATCGGTGCACTGGCTGTTAAGAGAGGCGAGCTGGACAGAAAAGAACTTGCAAACTTTACAAAAGAACATGGCCTGACCGGATGGGCACCGACACAGGGTCACATTCCTTCCGGTGTCCCATATGTAGGATTTGCAAGAGAAGACATTCTGGATGGAAAGATTAAGAATGCAATGATCATCGGAAAAGGAAGCCTGTTCCTTGGACGTATGACGAACCTTTTCGATGGGGTATCATTCGTTATTCATGGCAATACAGCAGCTGTACAGGAAGAAGCTGCCGGTGTATCTGAGGAAGAAGTAAAGGGACTGATCGCAAAGGCGATGAAAGAATTTGCAGCAACCCTGATGGCTGAATAGGGGGTGTGCAGGATGGCAGATAAGATTGAAAAAATCATTGCAGACACATTTCTGCAGATGGCAGAAGGTCTGGAGACCGGAAACTTTGGAAAGAAACCGAGGATTGCACTGACCGGAATGGGTAGCGAACATGGAGAAGAGAATGCCATGGAAGCCGCAAAGATGGCAGCAAAAGATGGAATTGACGTATATTATATCGGAACACTGGAAGCAGATGGCATTACTACCGTGAAGGTGGCAGATGATGAAGAAGGCCATAAGAAGATGGAAGAATTACTTGCATCGCATGAAATAGACGGTGCGGTAACGATGCATTTCCCATTCCCAATCGGGGTATCGACGGTTGGACGTGTTGTGACTCCGGCGAAGGGAAGAGAGATGTTCATTGCCAATACAACCGGAACTTCCAGTTCAGACCGTATAGAAGGAATGATCAAAAATACAATCTATGGAATCATAGCTGCAAAGGCGTGTGGTAAGGAGCATCCGACAGTGGGAATCCTGAATGTGGATGGTGCACGCCAGACGGAGATGGCATTAAAAGAACTTGAGAAAAACGGATACGACATTACGTTTGCTGAATCAGCAAGAGCTGACGGGGGGTGTGTAATGCGTGGAAATGATGTACTGCAGGGAACACCGGACATTATGGTATGTGATTCGCTGACCGGAAATATCATGGTGAAGATGTTATCTTCTTACACAACAGGAGGCAGCTTTGAAGCATCCGGATATGGTTATGGCCCTGGTGTCGGGGAAGGTTATGAACAGCTGGTTATGATTGTATCCAGGGCGTCAGGAGCACCAGTGATCGCAGGCGCAATCCGTTATGCGGCGGAGCTGGTAAAAAGTAAAGTATTTGAGATCGCAAAGAAAGAATTTGTAGCAGCAGACAAAGCCGGTTTAAAAGATATCCTGGCGGCAAGAAAACAGATGTCGAAACCGGCATCGGAAGCCATAGAAGTAAAGGCTCCGCCAAAAGAGATCGTGACATCCCAGATTGCGGGAATAGAAGTTATGGATCTGGAAGATGCGGTGAAAGTACTGTGGAAGCAGAACATCTATGCAGAGAGCGGAATGGGCTGTACAGGACCGATTATCCGTGTGTCTGATGCGAATCTTGCAAAGGCAGAAGAGGAGCTTAAAAAGGCAGGATATATCAATTAAAGGATAACGGAATCCAATGGTTTGAGTGAAAAAATAAGAATAAATACGGGAGTGGAAGAATCAATAGAAAGATTCTTCCACTCCCGGTATTTTTTAATATGGAATAGAAGCTGCCGGTGGCAGCTTCTATGTATTATTTCCGACCGCGAAGTCTCTTTTCACGGATATCAGCAATGGCTGTATAAAGTACATCGGATGAAGAATTGAGGCCTGTCTCACAGGAATCCTGGATAACTCCGATGATAAATCCAACACCGACAGCCTGCATGGCAACATCATTCGGTACACCGAAGAGGCTGCAGGCCATAGGGATAAGAAGAAGAGATCCGCCGGCAACTCCGGAAGCACCTGCGGCACTTAATGCAGCAAGTACACAGAGAATGATCGATGTAAGAAAATCTACATGGATATCCAGTGTATGAGCGGTAGATAAAGCCATTACAGAGATTGTGATCGCAGCCCCTGCCATGTTGATCGTAGCTCCAAGTGGAATGGAGATAGAGTAGGTATCTTCGTCCAGACCAAGTTTCTTACAAAGTTCCATATTAACCGGAATATTGGCAGCAGAACTTCTGGTGAAGAATGCTGTGATAAAGCTTCCTTTCAGACAGGTAAATACCAGTGGAAATGGGTTCTGTTTTGTGAAAATAAATACAATGACTGGATTGATAATGAAGATAACAACAGCCATACTTCCAACCAGAACGAGGATTAACTTTCCATAAGAAAGTAATGCATCCAGTCCCTGTTCTGAAATCGTAGAGAAGATCAGTCCCATGATACCGAACGGAGCACAGTTGATGATCCACTGAACTGCGGTCGCCGTTGCATCGGAAATGTTCTCCAGTGCATCTTTTGTTCCCTTGTTCGCATGTTTTAATGCAATTCCAAAAATAACTGCCCAGAAAAGAATACCGATATAATTAGCATTGACAATGGAATCAACCGGATTCTTAACGAGATTGTTCAAAAGGTTGGTGAGCACTTCCGCAATTCCGCTTGGCGGAGTGATATCGGTAGCAGAAGCAGTGTCTGTAAAGGTCAGTGTTACTGGGAATAACCGGCAGGCAATAACGGCTACAAAGGCAGATACAAGGTTACCAACCATGTACAAAATGATAATAAATTTTAAATTGGTCTTCTGACCAGACTTCATGTGGCAGAGTGCACTCATAACCAGGAAGAATACCAGAAGCGGGGCGATTCCTTTCAGTGCTCCGACGAACATGGTTCCGAGAATCGAGATTACGGATGCCTGCGGAACAACAAGACCAAGAACCAGACCAATGATCAATCCGCAGATGATCCGTTTGATTAGGCTGATGCTGTTCCATTTTTTGATTAAATCTTTCATTGTTTTTTTGGCAGGATTTTTTTGAATCCCGCACCCCTCTCTTTTGTTTTTTTGCTTTTCGCAAGTATGATTATGATTATACAGGAAAAGAGCAGGAAAGTAAATATTATTTTTGGTGCAAAATGACAAGAAAAAGGAAAAAGTATGTGAAAAAATTGTCATATTAAACAAAAAAATATCGTTTAGAGGTTGTGCATATGCAGTAAGAGTGGTATAATAACCATTGTTAATAAAGAGATTGCCATCTGGGGAGATGGTGTTTTTGGGAGGTCATATAATATGCAATTAAATAATGATGGTCTGATGTGGGCACTAGTAAAGGAAAAACCGGAGGAAGGACTGTGGATGAAGCGTGTTCCGATTCCGGAAGTAGGACCGAATGATGTGAAGATCAAGATCCACAAGACAGCAATCTGTGGAACGGATGTACATATTTATCAGTGGAATGACTGGGCACAGCATACGATTCCGATCGGCCTTACAGCAGGTCATGAGTATGTTGGAGAGATCGTAGAAAAAGGGGAAGGTGTACAGGGGTTCAAGATCGGTGATCTGGTATCCGGTGAAGGACATATTACATGTGGAAAATGCCGTAACTGTCTGGAAGGACACAAGGAGAACTGTAAGGATGCGAAAGGTGTCGGCGTGAACCGTAACGGAGCATTTGCGGAATATCTTGTGATTCCGTCAAGTAACGTATGGCCATGTAATCCGAACATTCCGGAAGAGATGTATGCAATTTTTGATCCATTTGGAAATGCAACACATACAGCACTTTCTTTTGAAGCACTGGGGGAGGATGTGCTGATCGCCGGAGCAGGCCCGATCGGATGTATGGCAGCAGCAATCGTGAAGTTCTCGGGTGCAAGACATGTTGTGGTAACGGATATGAATCCATACAGACTGGAACTTGCGAAGAAGCTTGGAGCAACAAGAACAGTTAACTTAAAAGAAGAGAATCTGAAAGATGTCATGAAAGAGATCGGAATGGCAGAAGGATTTGATGTCGGTCTTGAGATGTCCGGATCACAGGTGGCATTGGATGATATGATCCACAATATGAAGCACGGCGGACACATTGCACTGTTAGGATTACAGAGAACAGATGCTAAAGTAGATCTTGAGACAGTAATTTTCAACGGATTACATCTGAAAGGAATCTATGGACGTAAAGTATGGGATACATGGTACAAGATGTCTACGATGTTACAGGCAGGACTCGATATCTCAGATATCATCACACATCATTTTGACATCAAAGATTTCCAGAAAGGATTTGACGCTATGATCTCCGGTAATTCGGGAAAAGTCATTCTGGACTGGGCACATGTAAATGACTAAGAAGAGTGCATGGAACAAAGTAGGAAAAAGGCAGAATAAAAATGGAGAGGTTGAGAAAATGGCACGTAAAGACGATATTTTAAGCATTTATACAAAAGAAGTAGAAGGAATCAAAGAAGCCGGGCTTTTCAAAGGAGAGGCACCTTTTGTATCCCCGCAGGGAGCAAGAGTGAAGATGGAAGACGGAAGAGAACTTCTTTGTATGTGTGCGAATAACTACCTTGGACTGGGGGATAACCCGAGACTGATCGAGGCAGCTAAGAGAACATATGATGAAAAAGGATACGGAGTAGCATCTGTACGTTTTATATGTGGAACACAGGACATTCATAAGAAACTGGAGAAAAAGATCTCCGGATTTCTGGGAACAGACGATACGATCCTTTATTCTTCATGCTTTGATGCAAACGGAGGATTATTCGAGACAATTCTGACAGCAGAAGATGCAGTCATCAGTGATGAACTGAATCATGCTTCTATCATTGACGGAGTACGTCTGTGTAAAGCAAAACGTTTCCGCTATAAGAATAACGATATGAAAGATCTGGAAGCAAAATTAAAAGAAGCAGACGAAGCCGGAGCAAGAATCAAACTGATCGCTACAGATGGCGTATTTTCTATGGATGGAATCATCTGTAATTTAAAAGGGGTATGTGATCTGGCTGATAAATATAACGCACTGGTTATGGTTGATGATAGCCATGCGGTCGGATTTGTAGGAAAGACCGGACGTGGAACAGCAGAGTACTGTGGTGTGGAAGGCCGTGTGGATATCATTACCGGAACATTGGGAAAAGCACTTGGAGGAGCATCCGGCGGATATACATCCGGACGGAAAGAGATCATTGATCTGTTAAGACAGAGAAGCCGTCCGTACCTGTTCTCTAACTCTCTGGCACCGGCAATTGCAGGGGCCAGCCTGGAACTGTTTGACATGCTGGAGGAGAGTACAGAACTTCGTGATCACCTGGAAGAGGTAACTGCATACTACAGAAAACAGCTGGTAGATAACGGATTTGATATTATTCCGGGAACACATCCATGCGTACCTGTTATGCTCTATGATGAGAAGACAGCAGCAGAATTCGCAAAACGTATGATGGAAAAAGGTGTATATGTTGTAGCATTCTCTTACCCGGTTGTACCGAAGGGAAAAGCAAGAATCCGTACACAGGTATGTGCAAGCCATACAAAAGAAGATATTGATTTCATCGTAAAATGTTTTATTGAAGTAAGAGAAGAGATGGGATTAAATAAATAACCGGATAAAAATAAATAAAAGATGAGAAAAAATGGTACGTAGCATTTATGAAAAGTGGTGCGTACCATTTTCTTTTTTGTGTTATACTAAACACAGCGTAAACTTGAAAGGAGAGACTGACAATGGAAAGAAGAAATGCATGGAAGACATACACACAGGAACAGTTAAAAGAACTGGATCAGATCAATGACAGATATAAAGTATGCCTGGATGAAGGAAAGACGGAGAGAGAATGTATCCGTCTGACTGTGAAAGAGATTGAAAAGCAGGGGTATCGTAACCTGAATGATATCAAAGGAAGTTTAAAAACAGGAGATAAAGTCTATGCAGTATGTATGGGAAAAAGTATTGCCATGTTCCGGATCGGAAAAGAACCATTGGAGAATGGCATGAACATACTGGGAGCACATATTGATTCACCAAGAATTGACGTGAAACAAAATCCTTTATATGAAAACGAAGAACTTGCTTACCTGGATACGCATTACTATGGCGGCATTAAGAAATACCAGTGGGTGACATTGCCTCTTGCTCTTCATGGAGTGATTGTTAAGACCGACGGAACAGTACAGGAAGTAAGTATCGGAGAGAAAGAAGAGGATCCGGTATTTGTAGTGACAGATCTTCTGATCCATCTGGCAGGAAAACAGATGGAAAAGAAAGCAAGTGTAGTGATCGAAGGAGAAAAACTGGATCTTCTGATCGGAAGCCGCCCGCTTGAGAAAGAAGAAAGACTAGATGAGAGTGAGAAAGAAGCAGTAAAAGCCAATGTCATGCGGATTCTGACAGATTATTATGATATGGAAGAGGAAGATTTTCTGTCGGCAGAACTGGAAATCGTACCTGCAGGAAAGGCCAGAGATTGTGGAATTGACAGAAGTATGATACTGGCTTACGGACAGGATGACAGAGTGTGTGCATTTACCTCATTATTCGCTATGCTGGATGTCGAAGAAGCAGTGCGTACCTCATGCTGCATCCTGGTTGACAAAGAAGAGATCGGAAGTGTTGGTGCAACCGGTATGCATTCCCGCTTTTTTGAAAATGTTGTGGCAGAACTGGTAGCTCTTACAGAAGGGGAATCAGAATTGAAAGTACGTCGTGCGCTTCAGAATTCCAGAATGCTTTCTTCTGATGTAAGCGCAGCTTATGATCCGATGTATGCGGAAGCCTTTGAAAAACGGAGTGCGGCATTCTTTGGAAAAGGGTTGGTATTCAATAAATTTACCGGAGCAAGAGGAAAGAGTGGTTCCAATGATGCCAATGCAGAATATCTGGCAGAAATACGTCGTGCGATGAAGACAGAAGATATATCGTATCAGTTCGCTGAACTTGGAAAGGTCGACATTGGAGGCGGTGGAACAATTGCTTATATCATGGCAAATTATGGCATGGAAGTTATCGACAGTGGTGTGGCAGTCTTAAGTATGCATGCACCATGGGAAGTAACAAGTAAGGCAGATGTATACGAGGCTTACAGAGGATATAAGTCGTTTTTGCGTAATATCTAAAAAAGGAAGTCGTATATTTGCACTTGAATGTACGGGAACAAGCACAATTGTGCACAATGACTGAAAAACACAGGAAAAATCAGCAGATTTATTGGTGAAAGTCTTGACGAAAACTGGCAAAAACAGTAAAATATGAAGTGCGACTTAGAAAATTTAGTTTTAGGAGGTCATGACAAATGGCAAAATGGGTTTATATGTTTACAGAAGGTAACGCAACCATGAGAAACCTTCTCGGTGGAAAAGGTGCAAACCTTGCTGAAATGACAAACTTAGGTCTTCCGGTACCACAGGGCTTCACTGTAACAACAGAAGCTTGTACACAGTACTACGAAGACGGCAGACAGATCAATGACGAAATTATGGGTCAGATCATGGAAGCTATCGATAAAATGGAAGGAATTACAGGAAAGAAATTCGGAGATAAGAAGAATCCACTTCTCGTTTCAGTTCGTTCTGGAGCAAGAGCTTCTATGCCTGGTATGATGGATACAATCCTGAACCTTGGATTAAATGAAGAAGTAGTTGAGACACTTGCTGAAGCTTCAGGAAATCCTCGTTGGGCTTGGGACTGCTACAGAAGATTCATCCAGATGTTCTCTGACGTAGTTATGGAAGTTGGAAAGAAATATTTCGAAGAGCTGATCGACAAGATGAAAGCTGACAGAGGTGTTAAGCAGGACGTTGAACTTACTGCAGAAGACCTGAAAGAGCTGGCTAACCAGTTCAAGGCTGAATACAAAGAGAAGATTGGTTCTGATTTCCCATCTGATCCGAAGGAACAGTTAATGGAAGCAGTAAAAGCTGTATTCCGTTCATGGGACAACCCAAGAGCTAACGTATATCGTCGTGACAATGATATCCCATATTCATGGGGAACAGCTGTTAACGTACAGATGATGGCATTTGGTAACATGGGAGATGACTGTGGTACAGGTGTTGCGTTTACTCGTGACCCAGCTACAGGAGAGAACGGTCTGTTCGGAGAATTCCTTACAAATGCACAGGGAGAAGACGTAGTTGCCGGTGTTCGTACACCAATGCACATTTCAGAAATGGAAGAGAAATTCCCAGAAGCATTCGTACAGTTCAAACAGGTTTGTGAAACTCTTGAAAAACACTATAGAGATATGCAGGACATGGAGTTTACTGTAGAGCATGGTAAACTGTACATGTTACAGACACGTAATGGTAAGAGAACAGCAAAAGCTGCTCTGAAAATCGCTTGTGATCTTGTTGATGAAGGAATGAGAACAGAGGAAGAGGCTGTTGCAATGATCGACCCTCGTAACCTTGACTCTCTGCTTCACCCACAGTTCGATGCAAAAGCCCTGAAAGAGGCTACACCACTTGCAAAAGCACTTGGAGCATCTCCGGGAGCTGCTTGCGGTAAGATCGTATTCACAGCTGACGATGCTGTAGAATGGGCTGAAAGAGGAGAAAAAGTTGTTCTTGTACGTCTTGAGACATCACCAGAAGATATCACAGGTATGAAGTCTGCACAGGGTATCCTGACAGTTCGTGGTGGTATGACATCTCACGCAGCCGTAGTTGCTCGTGGTATGGGTACATGCTGTGTATCTGGTTGCGGTGACATCGCAATGGACGAAGCTAATAAGAAATTTACACTTGCCGGAAAAGAATATCATGAAGGAGACTGCATCTCACTTGATGGTTCTACAGGTAATATCTATGATGGTATCATCCCAACAGTTGATGCAACAATCGCTGGTGAATTCGGAAGAATTATGGGATGGGCTGACAAATACAGAACAATGAAAGTTCGTACAAACGCTGATACACCACACGATGCTGTAAAAGCACGCGAACTTGGTGCAGAAGGTATCGGACTTTGCCGTACAGAGCATATGTTCTTCGAAGGAAACAGAATCGATGCATTCCGTGAAATGATCTGCTCTGAGACAGAAGAAGAAAGAGAAGCAGCACTTGCTAAGATTCTTCCAGAACAGCAGGGAGACTTCGAAAAACTGTATGAAGCACTGGAAGGTAACCCGGTTACTATCCGTTTCCTTGATCCACCGCTTCATGAGTTCGTTCCTACAGAAGAGGAAGACATTAAGAAACTTGCTGACGCTCAGGGTAAAACTGTTGAGCAGATCAAGACAATCATCGACAGCCTTCATGAGTTCAACCCAATGATGGGACACCGTGGATGCCGTCTTGCAGTAACATATCCAGAGATTGCTAAGATGCAGACAAGCGCTGTTATCCGTGCAGCAATCAATGTAAAGAAAGCTCACCCAGACTGGAACGTAAAACCAGAAATCATGATCCCACTTGTTGGAGACATCAAAGAGCTTAAATATGTTAAGAAATTCGTAGTAGAGACAGCAGACGCTGAGATTGCAGCAGCAAACAGCGACCTTGAGTACGAAGTTGGAACAATGATCGAGATCCCAAGAGCAGCTCTTACTGCTGATCAGATCGCTTCAGAAGCTGACTTCTTCTGCTTCGGTACAAACGACTTAACACAGATGACATACGGATTCTCTCGTGACGATGCTGGTAAGTTCTTAGACGCTTACTATGATGCTAAGATCTTCGAGAACGATCCATTTGCTAAGCTTGACCAGACAGGTGTTGGTAAATTAATGGAAATGGCTATCGAATTAGGTAAGCCGGTTAACCCAAGCCTTCACGTTGGTATCTGTGGAGAGCACGGTGGAGATCCATCTTCAGTTGAATTCTGCAACAAGATCGGTCTTGACTATGTATCTTGCTCACCATTCCGTGTACCAATCGCTCGTCTTGCAGCAGCACAGGCAGCAATTAACCAGAAATAGTACACTGTAGGTGACTAACATAGAACGTTAATTAGCTTATATAGAAAACCCCTTACACCATAATTGATGTAAGGGGTTTTTTACGTGAAAAATGTACAAAAGTTCTTGGGTGTGCTAGTATGATGATAAAGACAAATCGGTATTTGGGGAGAATAATGAATGGCAACATGGAGTGGTATAAGAAAAAAGTTGGAAACGGAATATCTGGCTCAAAGTCTGCAAGGTCATATTCAGTATTATGTAACATCATATAGTAAGAGTCCCGACCATGAGGGACGGGCGGCAATAAGATATGATGGAAAAGAAATCATCAAAGGATGCTATTGGAACAATTGGTCGAAAGCAGGCATGTTTCCCCAAGACGAAAAATATGAGAAACGCATAAAAGTAGAAAATGCGTATATGGACGATGTAGCTATAAAATTGGGAATTTTTGACCAACGCTGTTTTTATAATGCATTTGCAGAGTTTGATAATCAAGATATTGAAACAAGCCTTAAAAGTGAAAATTTAATCGTAAAAATATTTGCTGTATTGGATAGACGAGTTGGTAAACGGAGATTAAAAATTATGAAAGAAACAATAATGGACGAACCAGATACATTCCAAGAGTTTTATGCAATTCGGGTAAAAGCAGAAGGACTGTTATAAATTTCAGTTTATAGAATTAAGAAAATGAAATGTAAGGAGGAGTATGTAAATGAAAGAAATTAGAAATATGTCTGGAAATCAAAAAATAAAAATGTACTCTGATTTATTACCTGATTATTATGAAGATGACAAGAAACATGCCATAGACAGATTAAAGAAAGCATGTTATTACGAAACAACAAAGGGAAAAACTATAGCTAATCAATTAAAAGAAATAGAATTTGATATAACACAATATGAGGAACTAGATAGATTCCTTTTTCAGTTAACTTACATGGTACTAACACATTCAAAAAGAAAAGTATTAAAAAGAGAAGAATCAAGGACAAAAGTATTGCCAAATCAGAAATTAATTAAAAATATAAAAGATATAAATGTAGATTCAAAGATAGAAAAATTAGTAATTTATTTTTGGGTAGTAGGAGGTACTTATGAAAATCTTAAAATTGAACCATTCATTCAGAATGAAGAAACGTTAATTAAGAAGTTTAATGAGCACTTATTTTTTGCGGATAAAAGATTCAGAAATGTAGAATATTATAAAGATGAAAGAATGCGTGGTTACTCAGATAATAGTAGCGATAAAGAAGTGAAAGAAAATTTAAAAGATATAAAAATGGGACTAAATGAAGTAACGGAATTATATGACAAAGAATATTATGATATACTCCGAGAAGATAAACAGAAGTTGTATAAAAGTTTGCAGATAATATTAGAAATTCATTCGGCAGAAATTTGTTTGGGATTTTTGAACGGAATTATAGATAAATTATATCTAAGGGAAATACAAAGGGCTAATAAGTTAGAGGCAACTGATATAGTTGTGTTTTTGTATATGAGTTGTATGCGATTTATGATTGATACTTTTAGCGTAAGTAGTTTTAAAAATTTGGTAGAGTATAATCAACAAGATTGGTTAGAGCAATTCGATAGTTTATACAAAAAAATATTTGAATGGTTAAATGAAGTACAAGAAAATATTATCAGAGATAAATATAATAGTAATGTCTTCTTTCATTTTGCAATGCATGTGTACATGATATATTTTAAACGATATTTTGAATATCTAAATACGGTTTCAATGAATTTAATAAGAGAAGATAAAGAAAATTACAATAGTTCAAAAAAAGAATATAAAGATAAGACTGCCTATTTAGAATCATATATAAATGATTCTAAGATAAAGGAGCTGATAGAATGTCTAAATACAGGTTCGATAAATTTAACAAGGGAAGATAAAGATAAGATTATCTATTCAGAATCATATATAAATCATTCAAAGATAAAGGAGTTGATGGAATATATACTACCAAATGAAACGGAACGAAAGCCTAGTGATAGAAATGAAATTAGAAATAGATTGAAATATGTTTTAAAAGTAATGGATAAATTAGCCAAAAAAAATCCTATTTTTAAAGAAAAGAGATATGCTAAAAATGTAAAAATTATGTATCATATTTTATATGGCGATGATAAGGGAAACTTGAAACTGAATAAACAAATGCCAAAAAAATTATATCAAGGAAAAATTATAGATATAAAGAACAGTGAGAGTATTATCTTGATAGAACGATATATATATGAAAGATATGTAAATGAGGGAAAGACAGCGGAATATTTAGATTATTTAAATAAAAGAAGAGATATGTTGACTCAGTGTATAGAGATGTTGGAATCAGTAATTGAAATGAAGAATGATGTGAACGGTGAGAATAAAATCAGAAATTGATGACCTATAATGGTTGTCAATTTTTTTTTTGTTAGGGCAAGGCTCTGTTTTATGTTGTGGAGTTTTTGGATGTTTTCCAAAATGAAACTATAGGAAACAAATAAACCACCGGCTAAGCCAGTGGTCGTGATTGCATGAAAAAAGTATTTTTCCCTCCATATTTTGAAAAAAAGCCATTTGTTTTATAGTAGATATAGAAGATATCTTAAATAAATTTGTATTAATACAAGGTTACCCGTAAACAAATGACTTCCACTTATTCAAGAAATGGATGCATACATGGATTGAGTAGGTAGGAAATCATTTATTAAAAAAGAAAGTAGGTAATATTATATGTTATTACAAAAATTAAAAGCTGGTATTTATACGGGAAAAATAAAAACGTATAATACCAGAAGATCTAATAGAACAGGTTTAACTTATTTAAACCTTACGGTAACTATCAAGGCGAACGGACAGAAAGTAGATTTTCAAAAATCATACTGTCTGGATCCAGGAAAGAACATGGATATCATAGAAATTATGGAAGCAGTAGATGGGGTAGATGTAGATGAAGAAGCAGATTTTGAAAAATTGTATAACCATTTCTTTAAAGTAAGCATTGTCTACAATAAATTGGGACAACCATTTATTGCAGAGTTACAGGTAGCTGAAGATTTTGAAGTGGAAGAGGAGGATTTATTTTGAAATTAATATCCATAAAGCAAGGGTTATATCCGGGTTACATTAGAGATTATAATATAAAAACCTCTGATAGAACTGGTAAAAAATATCTAAATTTAAATCTTCTAATTGACACTTTTAAACAGGAGGCTGATGTTCAGAAATCATATTGTCTGGACATAGGATATAATCTTTCGATTATAGAACTCATGGAAGAAGTGGGAGGATTGGATAAGTCTGGAAATGCTGACTTTGAAAAGTTATATGACCATGAATTTATGGTAGGTATATATTATAACGATTTTGGCCAGCTGATCACAGACAAAATATATACAATCCTTGAAGATGATTTTGAGGAGGATGAAGGATGTCGAATGACAAAAGAGTATACAGGCTTCTAAAATCAAAAAAAATTTCTGTTGGAAAAGCGGAAGATGGAACATTTCTTTGTTCCATCCCGCACAATGGAAATAAAGAAATACTTGATATCCATTCATCCAATTTCAGAATAGCTTTTAAGTCATTCTGGAAGAAAGAATATGGTGAGTTGTTGAACGATAAAGAAGTTCAAGAGATCATAAGCATTATCGAAGTAGAGTGTTATGAATCCAAGAATAAAATACAACGAAATCATCGTATTTACACAAAAGGAAGAATGCTCATTTATCAGTTAAATACGGATAATAATACAAGTGTCCGTATAGAAGATGGAGAGTGTGAGATTGAAGAGACACCTGACTTCATGTTTTATACAGACAGGAACTTTAAGAATCAGGTAGAACCAGATTTAAACGTTATGCCGGAAGAGTTATTACCGTATATCAGAAAGCATTTTAATGTTAAAGATGAAGACGATGTCATTCTCATTAGCATATTGATTGTTTCTAGTATGTTAGGAATGAACTTCAATCATCCAGTAATTCTGATACAGGGAGAAAAAGGCTCTGGAAAATCAGAATGTTTGAAAAAGCTGGAAATGATAATCGATCCAAAAGATTCTGGAATATGTGCTTATACAAGTAACAAAGAAGCGATTGTACTCCGATTATCCAAAAGTTATTTTACCTGTTTCGACAACGTAAGCTTTATATCAAAAGCCATATCGGACTTACTTTGCAGTGCGGTAACAGGGGCAAGCGATACTACAAGACGGTTGTATACAGATACCGAAGAAAGAATCGTGAAGCTTCACTCCATCATAGGTATAACATCTATCAATGGGGTTGCAAGGTCTTCTGACCTTGTTGACCGTTCGTGTCTGATAGCTCTGAGTAGATTTGAAAAATCTGAAATAAAAACAGAGCAGAGTGTTATGGCAAGTTTTCAAAAAGATTTACCGTTCATATTGGGTGCAATCTTTAATACGATTGCTGGTGTATTGAGTGACAGGAAGAAAGTAAAAGCAAGACACAAGATTCGTCTAGCTGACTTCCATGAAAAAGCTATTAAGATTGGAAGAGTATTAGGTATCGAAGAAGATAAAATATCTGATATATTATTCCAAAATAGACTTAATTTGTCATTAAGTATACTGGAATCAAGTTCCATAGCCATATGTTTGAAAGAACTTATGGCTGATAAATATGAATATGTAAATACACCGACAGAATGTCTAAATGAGTTAAAACACATCGCACTCCAAAAAGGAATTGATAAATCGACCCTTCCCAAAGATGGTTCGAGATTAACCAAGGCATTCATTTTAATCAGAGATGAATTAAGTGAGGTGTATGGACTGGATTTTGAACAAAAACGAGGTAAGGAACGTCTTTATGTGATAACCAATAAGAACTTAGAAGAGGAGCTTGATGAAGAATAATTCGTCGTTTCGTCGGTAAGAGGGGAAAATTATTTATATATTTTTTCCCCTTTATAAAAAAGTTAGTGACGTAGTGACGATGGGTAATTGTAATGATTGTTCTGTATGAATGTTGAATGAATAACAACACAGGACAACCACGACAACACAAACAGACAGAAGAAAAAAGGAAACATCAACAAACACTACAGCGACAGACCACCACATCCACGAACACAAAGTAGACGGAGGGGTCAGAATATATGCAGAAGCGAAGACACGAAGTGACGAAGACCTGCAGATATTCTGATGGTGCACGATAAATAATCGTGCACACGCCCCCCCAAAAAAAGAAAAGCGTGAAGCGCAAGCTTCACAAGACTAAAAGGGCGGTGGAACAGGTGGAAGTAATTCTTATCAACCATTCGTAATTATCGTATTTTTCAAAGTAATATTATTTTTATGAATGATTGAGTAAGAGAAAGGAGGAATATATGGAACATCAGGATACAAAAAAGTTGGAGATGAAACCACTTTTGATAAAGATGTTATTCATAAATAATAAAATCAATCATTCGACATACAAGAAAGTTGTGAAACAGTACAGGAGGAAGGAACGAGCATAATGGACAATTTGGCTTATAAGATGCAAGCAATGTGTATCAGTAACAGGTCAAGAACAAGTATACATGATAAAGTCCGGGTATGTTTTTACGGAAGAGTATCTACACAACATGAGGAACAGGTTAACGCATTAAGTAATCAGCTTCAATGGTACGAGACGATTCTGGCAGAACATCCGAACTGGGAAAAAGTTAATGTATATGTGGATAAAGGTGTGACAGGTACACAGGCAAAGAAGAGAGAGGGATTCATGCAAATGATAAAAGATGCAGAGAAAGGTGACTTTGACCTTATCTGTACTCGTGAAGTATCAAGATTTGCACGTAATACGGTAGACAGCTTACAGTACACAAGACAACTGAGAGAGTGGGGTGTAGAAGTATTCTTTTACAATGATGGTATCTGGTCACTGGAACAGGATGGGGAGTTAAGACTTACGATCATGTCTGCAATGGCACAGGAAGAATCAAAACATATCAGTGAAAGAGTAAGAGCCGGACAGAGAATATCCAGAGAAAAAGGTGTCCTTTATGGTAATGGAAATATCTTAGGATACAGACTGATCAAAGGGAAAAAGTCTATAGATAACACATATGAAATCATAGAGGAAGAAGCCGAAACCGTAAGAATGATTTATGACCTGTATTTAACTGGGATGGGAGCAAAAACTATCGCAGGTAAAATGGTAGAGATGAAAAGGAAAAAGGCAGATGGAACATACAACTGGGAACATTTGTCAGTACTACGGATATTAAATAATAAGACATATGCCGGTTATATCAGTTACAATAAATCCTATACGAAAAACTTTCTGGGACATAAAAGGGTAACGGTACGGGATGTCAGCCAATATGAATATGTCAAAGGTAACTTTCCGGCGATTGTATCAGAAGAGACTTGGAACAGAGTACAGGCAATAAAGAGTAAGAAAGTAGTTATCGTAGACGGTAGAAAATGTTCTAAACCGATATCAAAAGATAAGTGGTGCAGACATCTGGTATGTGAATGTGGCAGTGTGTACGGAAAATACAAATGGAGAACCAATAAAAATGGTGAGGTCAGTAATGGATATCAGTGCAGACATCAAATCCGCTACCGTAAAAGAAGTTTCCATGAAAAACAGGGATTGGATGGTACGGGATATTGTAATGTGCCAGCTATTTGTGAATGGAAATTAGATTTTATGGCTAAGAGTATTCTGGAAAGGTTATGGAAAGACCAGAAAAGTTCAGTAGAAGAATTGCTTCAGGATATTCAGGATAATTACAGTGAAGAGACTGGAATTACAGATCGTGAATATCAGATAGAAAAACTGAAAAGAGAATCGGAAAGATTAAAGAACCGTATGAGTAATCTTGTAGATATGAAACTGGATGACTTGATCGGTAGTGAAGAGTTCGAAGACAAGAAATGTACGATTGATGAACGGATGTTACAGATTAAGAATGAACTGGCAATATTGTCACAGGATGAAGAGGATAATGAGCCTGTAGAAGTAGAAGGAGAGATTAAAAAAATAAAAGAATATCTGAATGGTGTGTGTGATTTGAATCAGAAACAGTTAAGTGACGAACTGGTAGACGCTGTTATAGCAAGAATCACACCAATGGAAAACGGCGCTTTTAAATGGTATATCCAAGGTGAAGAGTATGATACAGAAACTTCTTTTGATGAATCTAAGTATGTTTTATATGACAGATTTACACTGAATTTTGAAGAAGCAAAGAAGTACAGAAAAGCATTTGGTAATTTTATAAGAGCAGTACAGTGGAAAGACCTTATCGTAGAAGTCTACATAAGACAGGATTAACAATTTTAAGCTGAACAGCCCACTCCGTTAATGAAGTAACTTTAAAATCAATGGAAAGAAGGTAAGAACGCTGCATGCAGGAAGGAGTTCGTGGGGCTGGACCGAATTTTGAATATTTATCAGCCATAAAAGTATCGGTAAAAGATAAATCGAGATTCCAAAACCACTCAATGATATCCCAGGTGGAACGAGCAAGAGTATTTGGATTAGGATAATATTTACGAAGATTAGTAACAACAAAGTTTTGGTAGTCAGCATGACTGCCACAATTAATAGGTAACATAAAAATCGCCCTCCAGTCGATAAAATAAAATATATTCAATCGGCTTCGCCGCAAATTTTGAGCGATTTGTCAAGTGTTTTTGACAAAAAAGTGGGGGATTTTAATAAAAAGGAATCAGAAAGCCTTGATTTACTGGGCTGAAGATTCCGAGAAATCATTACTATTCAAAGGAGGGAAAGATGAAAACAACAAGTATCAAGGGAGTGTTGTCCTTTTGTGTGGCGGTGACCGTTACGGTTGCTATGGCATATTCAGCTGTTACAGTCATACAGAAGAACAACGTTGCTACAGAGAAGGCTGTAAAGGAATCTCAGGCAATTGGTTCTGAAGTTTCCACAGATAGCCTTAAGGATGGAGAATACGAGGGTACCGCTACCGGCTATGGTGGACCTCTTACTGTCCGCATCACCATTAAGGGTGGAAAACTGACAGATATCAAAGTTGTATCTCACACAGAAACACCGGAATATTTCAGCAGAGCATCCGCTGTCATAGGTAAGATTTTGAACAGTGGCAATGTAAATGTCGATTCTGTATCGGGTGCGACTATTTCTTCGAATGCAATCAAAAAGGCAGTTGCAGACGCACTACGGAAAGCAGGTTCTAAGCAGAAGGCTAAAATGTCTACAGTTAAGAAAGATACAAGAAATGCTAATCTAAATGATGGAGTTTCCACAGAGTCAGGTTCTGGAGTTTCCACAGATAACCTTAAGGATGGAGAATACGAGGCTACTGCTACCGGCTATGGTGGACCTCTTACTGTCCGCATCACCATTAAGGGTGGAAAACTGACAGATATCAAAGTTGTATCTCACACAGAAACACCGGAATATTTCAGCAGAGCATCCGCTGTCATAGGTAAGATTTTGAACAGTGGCAATGTAAATGTCGATTCTGTATCGGGTGCGACTATTTCTTCGAATGCAATCAAAAAGGCAGTTGCAGACGCACTACGGAAAGCGGGTTCTAAGCAGCAGGCTAAAATGTCTACAGTTAAGAAAGATACAAGAAATGCTAATCTAAATGATAGAGTTTCCACGGGGTCAGGTTCTGAAGTTTCCACAGATAGCCTTAATCTAAATGATGGGGTTTACACAGGGTCAGGTCAGGGCTTCAACGGACCGATACGTGTTCGAGTAACAGTTTCCGGCGGCAATATTACAAATGTTGAAATACTGTCACATAGCGATGATGCACCATACTTTAACCGCGCAAAGGCCGTAATCGGTAGACTGCTAGGTAAGCCGGGTAAGAGCGTAGATACAGTTTCCGGCGCTACTTATTCTAGCCGTGGAATTATCTACGCTGTAAGAAATGCGCTTGCTAATGCTGGTAAGACGAACATAACAAACACGAACAGCAATACGAACAAGCCTAACAAGCCTAACAATAATAACAACAATACACCAGGCACGGGTAACAACCCCCCTTTAGTGAAGCCGGAGACTGGAGAGCCGTCATACGTTGATGCAGCTCTTCGCAAGCACTATCCGGGGGATAAGCTTAAGGACGGTGAGTACACCGGTATAGGTATAGGGTACCTAAATCCGGGTGGAATCAAGACTTACGTGACCGTAAAGAATGGCGAAATCTCAAGCCTGAGAGTTGGAGTAGGTGATGAATATCGTGATGATATGGGACCATTTAGAAGTAAAGCTGAGAACGTTCTACCTTTCCTACAGGGTAAGGAAGGACGTTGGAATATAGCTAAGATGGGACTTTACCGTGAGTATTTCGAAGATATCAGAAAAAGCAGAGATCCAAAGGCGAAGGTTAAGGAGCTCTTTGGAGATAAATATGTAAGCATGCTCAATGGACTATCTGGAAAGAACACAGAGTCTGACCTCACACTAATGTCGAGAACTGTAAAGGCTTACATGGGTGATCGCTACGAAGGCAAGAAGATGTTTGATAGCGTAACTGGAGCTACAGTTAGTGCTAGCGGTATTTCTGCTGCTACAAAGGAAGCAACCAATAAGTCTGCAAATGATTTTAAGATGAATTCTGATGTAAAAGAAATATCGATCATTGAACCAAAGGTCAAGACTATAGAAGTTAATAAAGGTGATGTAGTTGACTTCTCTGAACTAAAGATTAAGCTTGTTAAAAACGACGGTTCGATTAAAGAAGTTGGATGGAAGGATTTTGCGGAGAACGGACTCAGTATTACTGATGAGGCTGGTAATGCAATCGAAAACGGCAGCGACCTCAAGGCTTACGGCGATAAGAAGGTAATCAAGGCAAGGGTAGTTCACAAGGAATCTCTTTCATACGACAATTTCAGAATTTTAGTTGGACGCTATAGCAAAGACTATATTGTTGGACTTCAGTACAGCAAGGATGGTTCGAAGTGGTATAAGGTAAGTGACGTTAAGAGAGATTTCGCAGATGATCGTAAGATAGATGACCAGCAGGTTGTTGACGCACCGACATCTTTCGAGTTCGAAAATGTTAAGATCCGCCTGGTTTCTAAGGAAGGGCATCGCTACGAATATACTACTGATAAGAAACCTGTTAATAGAAAGGTGAAATACACCGTGATAAAGGATGAAAATCCTAATGCTCCACATACAATTTTTGTGACATTCCAGCTTTCCGGTACGGAAGCAGATAAGGAGCTTGTAGGTGATGATGGTAGTGGAGGTAATGGCGGTTCAACCGAAGAGCCGAACCTACCAGAGGTCGAGGTAGATAGCAAGGTAATCGAGACGGTTCTCGACGAGCCTGGCAGACCTAAGTGGACTGAGCGAATGCCTATCAAGCCTGCGACAGTTACTAGCCTTGATAAGGATGCCGAGATGCAGACAACCATCGAAGGACTTCCAAAGGGACTAAAATTTGATGGCAGAACCATAACCGGAACACCGGTTGTAGAAGACGACAACTGGGATGGAGACAATGGTATGTTCAAGACCGTAACTCTGAAGTTCAAGGCAAAGAAGAACGGGGTGATGCTGGTAAGAAAATATAAGTACTGGATTTACAGAGATAAAGACCGCGACGGAATCGCAGACGATGATGAAGATGGCGGAACAGCGTTTACACCACAGAGACATAACTCAAAGCCTCTCGTTGTAGACGGCAAAGAACCGACACTCGATGACTATAAAGCTCTATTCAGTAACATCCCTGCGGATGGTTCAGTAAAGGTGAGCATAAAGCAGAAGCCTGACCTCAGCAAGAAGGGAACGGCAAGAGCGGTTCTCGAGTTCTCAGTAGATGGAGTAAAGAAAAACGGCAGAGCAATCGTAATAATTGATGTCAAGAACCCTGTTGAGGAGAGCGAGCCAAACCTACCAGAGGTCGAGGTAGACAGCAAGGTAATCGAGACAGTTCTCGATGAGCCTGGCAGACCTAAGTGGACTGAGCGAATGCCTAT
>NZ_JAOQJW010000015.1:0-95193 GCF_025567265.1 Dorea amylophila
CTCTCTTAGTGTTTCTTATGGTATGGAACCTGAACAAGAAGCCTTATCTATTGTTTCCTTCAAGGACTGAGAGGCCGCTTCCCCGTTAATAAATTGAATCCCAAATTATTTTAAAAACATCCGCAACATCTTCCTCTTAAACTTATTATACCTTTGATACCGCACCGGAAGATCCATCCAGGTCTTTTTATCCACAATACTCCTGTAATGTGTAAACTCATCGAATCCGGCTTTCCCGTGATATCCACCCATTCCGCTTTCACCGACACCGCCGAACGGCATGGCACTGGTAGCAAGATGAATGATGGTATCGTTGATACAGCCACCACCGAAGTGACAGCGGTCAAGGACTTTCTTCTGTGCAGCTTTATCTTCACTGAAAAAATACAGTGCCAGCGGATGCGGATGTGATTCCACGGTCTGAATGGCATCATCCAGTGATTCGTAAGTCAGGATCGGAAGGATTGGTCCGAAGATTTCCTCGCCCATGACAGCATCCTCCCATGTAACATTCTTCATCACAGTAGGTGCAATGCGTAAGATCTTGGCATCCGATTGTCCGCCGATCACTACTTTGGAAGAATCAATCAGCCCCTGCAGCCGCTGGAAATGTTTCCGGTTGATGATCTTACCGTAATTAGGATTCTCCAATGGATGTTTACTGAACTGACGGCGGATCTCGGATTTGATCGCATCGGTCAACTGGTCACGGATCGCTTTATCACAGAGAATATAATCCGGTGCGACACAGGTCTGTCCGCAGTTTAAGTATTTACCAAAGACAATACGTCTTGCGGCAAGAGGAATTTTGGCCGTAGAGTCTACAATACATGGACTTTTACCGCCAAGTTCCAAAGTTACCGGTGTTAAATATTCGGCTGCATGTCTTAAGACTTCACGTCCGACCGTCTTTCCGCCGGTGAAGAAGATCTTATCAAAACGCTGGTTTAAAAGAGCCTGGTTCTCGGCACGTCCGCCGGTCACAACAGAGACATATTCATTTGCAAAGCATTCTTCGATGATCTCCCGCATCACACGGCTGGTGGATGGTGCATAAGCACTTGGCTTAACGACAGCGGTATTGCCGGCAGCCAGTGCATCGATCAGTGGTTCCAGAGTTAGCAGGACCGGATAATTCCAAGGACTCATAATGAGAACATTTCCGTATGGGGAAGGAGAACGGAAGCTTTTGGCTGCAAACTGTGCCAGCGGTGTCGGAACGACCGTTTCTTTTGTCAGTTTTTTTATGTGCTTCAGCATCCAGCTAAGTTCTGAAAGTGTGAGTCCTATCTCACACATATAGCTTTCTGTCTCACTTTTTCCAAGGTCGGCTTTTAAGGCAAGATTCAGATCCGGTTCGTGGCGGATGATAGAATCTTTTAATTTCTGAAGTTGCTCTATTCGATAAGCTACAGGCAGAGTCTGGCCTGTCTGGAAAAATTTATGCTGCTTTTCCAGGATGTTCTGAATTTCTGTTTCTGTCATTTTCATTTACCTCCTGTACAAGATGATACATCTGTTCCAGTTTTGAAGGTCCCCATAAAACAGGTACTGGATAGAGAGGGTTCGCTTCTTTATCTGCATAACGGGCCAGTTTCGGAATATCCTCATTGCGGATACCATCCAGTGTCTCAGGGATATTCATGGAAAGATTCATGTTTCGGATATGCCGGATGAATTCTCCGGCAGCAACTGCGTCAAGGTCCGAATCAGAGATGCCGGTAAGACGCGCAAGTCTGGCTAGCTTTTTGTGTGCGGCAGTTCCATACGCTTCTAGTATGACCGGAAGGAGTACAGAATTGGCAAGTCCATGAGGAATTCCGTAACATCCACCGAGACTGTGGGCTACGGCGTGCACATATCCGACATAACTTTTGGTAAAGGCAGTTCCGGCAAGATAAGAGGCACGGAGCATATGATGTCTTGCAGTTTTGTCATTTCCATTATTATAAGCGTTTTGCAGGTTGGCGAAGATCAGTTGGATTGCTTCGACAGCTGCGCTGCGTGTCTGTCTGGTAGTAGAGCGTCCGATATAAGCTTCAATGGCATGGGTCAGTGCGTCCATACCGGTAGTTGCCGTAAGCTGTGGCGGAAGTCCGTAAGTGACGGATGGCTCCAGTACCGCATAGTCTGGAATCAGATTAAAATCGTTGATTGCATATTTGTGATGCGTATCGGCATCGGTGATCACAGCTGCAAGAGTGGTCTCACTTCCGGTTCCGGCAGTTGTCGGAACTGCAATCAGGAGCGGAAGTCTGTGCCAGATCTTTAAGATGCCTTCCATCTTAGAAAGAGACTTATGCGGGCGGGCAAGTCTTGCACCGACTGCTTTTGCACAGTCCATGGAAGAACCGCCGCCGAATGCAAGAAGTGCCTGACATTCATGGTCAAGATAAAGATCCTTCGCATCTTCTACGTTGGCAGAAGTTGGATTTGCAACTGTATCTTTATATATTGTACATGAAATCTGAGATTTTGAAAGCTGTTTTTCTAAAGGTTTTGTAAGTCCAAGCTTGTAGACACCCGGATCTGTGACGAGCAGGATGTGGGAAATGTGATGTTTTTTCAGTACGGCAGGGACATTTTTGAATCCATCGATTAATTCCGGTTCCCGGTAAGGAAGAAACGGAAGAGCAATTTTAAAACAAGTCTGAAAAATGCGACAGTATATTTTCTTAAAAGTATTCATGAGAAACCTCCATATAATATAAAAAATTGTGTGTTCAAAAGAATTGGAAAAATACAGTGTCATACTGCAAAATCCTGTGCTAGAATAAAACTGGGGGTAACACCCATGTCAAGAAAGAGAGTGAAAGATATGCAGAAAAAAGACGAATACTGCATCACTGCAGGTGAATTTGCAAAGATGTGCCAGACCACCAGAGATACACTCCGCTATTATGAGCGCCAGGGAATTCTGGTGCCAAAGAAGAATCCGGTCAACGGATATCATTATTATAGTTATGCACAGATCAGCTCCTATTATTTTATCCGAACATTCCGTGAACTGGACTGTTCGGTGGGTGATATTAAAGAATACCTGTTGGGCGGGGAAGAGGTAAGATTTGACGCTTTTGTGGATCAGCAGTATGACAGACTGCTCATGATGAGAAGAGAACTGGACCGTAAGATCCACACGATTGCCGGAACGAGGAAGATTCTGGATCAGATCCGGATCGCAGATGTAGGGAAACCAGTGATCAGAAAAGTGGAACATTCTTTATATCTGATGTTGACAGAAGTCCGGTCGTCACCGGCGACTTCGTCCGGGGAGATAGCAGAAGATATACGCAGACATCTGAAATGTTGTGAGATTCCGGATGTCCAGGCATTTCCAATGGGATCCGCAATTGGGAAAGAAGCATTTATGAAGGGAATATATTCGTATAAAAATGTGTTTAGTTTTGCGGATAAAAAGCAGAAAGTATATACAGAGATGAAGCCGGGGGAATATCTTGTGGCTGTATCGCGGGAAAGTGACGGAGATATCAGCAGAACTTACAGAAAGATGATGGAATTACTGCAGAAAGAGAAGAAAAAATGGAGTTCAGATATTTACATTCTCAGTATTGTCAATGTGATCGACCCAAACGAAGAACGGAAATATCTGAAATATATATTTGCAGCGGTCAGTGATTTATAGTATCATTTTCATCTTATCTTTCTCCATCTGCATCCAGTAATCTTTGCGCTCTTCAAATTCCTGAGAGATCCATTCCAGTGATTCATCCAGTCCTTCTCCGGTGAATGGAAAATCTTTCAAAGTCTTTACATCATCAGAAGTCTGTTCGAAGCACCATGGTTCCGGATACACCCATACGTGCAGAATGTCATTTTCTGCACGCATGAAGAAGCGCATGCCATGATGAGAACCGGAGAAAGGTTCTTTTTTTAATACTTTTGTATTGAGACCGATAACCTTGATCATAAGAAATCCTCCCTTGTTGTTCAGTCGGTATTCTCATCTTATCACAAAAAGAATGATTCATAAAGGCAGATTTCTAAAGGCAGATTCTTTTATTTCTGAGCCTCTTCTGCAAGTTTTTTGTAATAAAGAATCAGATCTGCAGCCTGCTGATAACTCAGATGAGTGGTGTCAATGGACAGGTTGTAGTATTTGGACTGTCCCCATTCTTCACCGGTGAATTCCTTGCGGAAAGTACTGCGTTTTTCATCAATTTCTTCAATCTTACGTTTGGCTTTTAAGCGGGAATTGATGTGGTCACGGGCCATGACTGCAGCAATCCGCTTGTCCATATCTGCATGAATGAATACACTGAAGGCATTGTCCTGTTCACGTGTAAGGTATCCGGCGCAGCGGCCAATGATGATGCACGGCTTCTCGGCGGCCAGTTCTTCTACGAGTTCAAAAGGAAATGGCTTCTTCTTAGGTCTGGAGTAGTTCATAGCGATAGAATACAGCAGACTGTTCATCGGCTGTTCTTCCAGATATTCTTCAACTTCCCCCTCAAATCCACGTTCTTTTGCAATTGCAATGAAACGTTCTTTATCATAGAATTCATACCCGGTACGTTTTGCAAGAATCTTTCCGATGGCATGTCCGCCGCTTCCATATTCACGTCCGATACAGATAATTGTTTTTTCCATAATCGTTAACCTCCATTTATCTGATTCATAATTCATTAATATAACTGATAGAAAATCGTTGCACCGATAACCGTCATAAGTCCCGAAACAGCGATAGAAAGACTGCTCATAGCACCTTCAATCTCTCCAAGCTCCATAGCTTTGGCCGTTCCCATGGCATGGGAAGCCGTTCCGATGGCGAGACCTGTGGCGATCGGATGCCTGATCCCGCACAGCCGGCAGATCACATCACCGAACATATTTCCGATGATTCCGGTAATGATGATAGCTGCAACGGTGATCGTAACGATTCCACCAAGCTCCTCAGAGATTCCCATTCCGATCGCTGTCGTGATAGACTTCGGAAGCAGGGTTGCATAGATCTTCTTATCCAGATGGAATAACATCGAGAAGACCCATACACCGGCCAGACTGGTGAATACACCGGAGAGAATACCGGCAAGGATAGCTTTCATATTCTTTTTCAACAGTCCCATCTGCTGATGCAGCGGAATTGCAAGGCAGACGGTAGAAGGTGTCAGCAGATAGCTGAGTAACGAAGAACCATCTTCATATACTTCATATTTAATATTGGTAACTTTCAAAATAATAATCACAAATACAATTGAGATCAGCAGTGGATTGCAGAGCGCAAGCTTTGTCTTTTGTCTGAGAATGATACCAATCTCATATCCGATCAGGCTGATTGCCAGACAGAAAAAAGCTGAATCCTGTAATAATTTACTCATGTTTTTTGTCCTCTTTCTTTAAGATAAACTGTGCAATACGTCCGCTTACGGCCATAACAAGGATGGTTGTAACGACGATAATAATACTGATCGGAATGATGACTGGCTTTAAAGCACCCCAGGAAACCATAAGTCCGACTCCGGCAGGGATAAAAAGCATTGGCATGATTTCAATCAGAAATCCTCCGGCTTCATTTACTGCATTGAGTGGAAGTATACCGGTCTGTAAACCGATCAGCATAAGAACGAGGCCGTAGATGCTGGCCGGAACCGGGAGCGGCAGTAATGCGTGCAACAGTTCTCCGACGAATGAAATCGCCAGGATGATCATAAATTGTCTTACAAACTTCATGTGTTCCTCCCTATATCTTGTGAATCATAAGATATCCACTTTACTTTGGTGAAATTGTCCTACCAATTATACCACTTCTGAAATAATATGCACGGAAAATCTTAGCGAAAATTGTATAAAATATAATACGTGTGATATGGCGAGGAATTTAAACGGCATAAATGAGAAATATTATCTGAACAGTCGGAGGTATTAAGAAAATCTTCATAATTTATAAGAGGAAGTCTTTATATTTTTATAGTAAAATGAATCCATATTCTGAAAAGTCTGAAAAACGACAGAGAGGAGGAGTATGAGGAAGGTAATTGAAGTCAGGAATCTATACAAGCTGTACCGTGTTGGTGATGAGTTTGTACGCGCACTGGATGGTGTGGATTTTGAGATATATGAAGGAGAGTTTTGTGCAATTGTCGGGACCTCCGGTTCCGGTAAATCAACACTTCTGAATATGCTGGCGGGGCTGGAAAAACCGACAAAGGGAGAGGTCATCATTGCGGGAAAGCATATTGAAAAGTTAAATGAAGAACAATTGGTGACATTCCGGCGGGATCATGTGGGATTCATTTTTCAGTCATTTCATCTGATGGGAACGTTGAATGCGGTGGAAAATGTAGCATTGCCGCTTAGTTTCCGCGGCGTTCCAAGAGATGTAAGAGTACGAAAAGCCAATGAGATGTTAGATCTGGTAAAACTTGGAAAGCATAAGAAGCATCTGCCGAACCAGATGTCGGGCGGACAGCAGCAGAGAGTGGGAGTTGCCAGGGCACTGGTAGTAGATCCGGATATTATATTTGCCGATGAGCCGACAGGAAATCTGGATTCCCATACATCGGAAGAAGTCATGGAACTGATGCAGCGGGTGGTCAGAGAGCAGAAGAAGACATTGGTCATGGTCACACATGATGATCATCTGGCAACTTATGCGGACAGGGTATTTCATATCCGGGACGGCAGGATCATTAAGATAGAAGATAACCGATGGAAAAAAGGGAAAGAAGAGGGAGAAAGACATGCAGAAACGAATACAGAAAGAGACAGGAAATAATTGCTTGAAAAGAATCATTGTTGCCTTTCTGGCAGTGATCATGATGACAACTATGCTGCATCCGCAGATGGTACAGGCTGCAACAGGAATTACGATCGAGTCAAAAGACAATAAGGTGCTGACGTATAAAGCGGGAGAAAAGAAGACATGGACATTTACTGTAACGAATCATTCGGGGAATCCGATGAATAATGTAACGGTAACACCGGATCTTGGAGATGACAATGATGTATGGCCATTCAAAACAGAGATGCAGAGTTACCAGCAGAACATTGGAACCCTGGAAAACGGAAAATCAAAAGATGTGGCGTTTGATTTTACTCAGAGAGAAGATGTTCAGACTTCACGCTATACTTTAAAGTTCAAGGTTACGGCAGACGGACAGGAAGAAGCAGAAAAGCAGTTCTATGTGAATACCACAGCAAAGCCGGTACAGAAAGACACACAGGATAATAAAGACAACAAAGATACAGATGACGGCAAGGATACAGGAAAAGGCAATGGAGCAGGCAGTGGTTCTGACACATCTTACCAGATACCGGATGCCGGCGGTTACAGTAACGGAGAAGCAGCTTACAGCGGAGGAGCCGGTGGAAGTACGGATGGAGGTGCAGCTTCGGGAAATGGTTCTGTTCCGCGTGTGATCGTAACCGGATTTACAACCGATCCGGCAGAAGTCCGTGCGGGCAGTAATTTCAAGTTAACGATCCATCTGAAAAATACATCCAGGATGAAAGTCAGCAATATGCTGTTCGATCTTTCAGCACCGACAGAAGGCAGCGATGAACAGACGACATCACCGGCATTCCTTCCATCATCCGGTGCAAGCTCCATCTATCTGGACAGCATTGCCCCGAATGGAACAGCCGATATCAGTATCGAACTGAATGCAAAATCAGATCTTCTTCAGAAGCCATACAGCATGGAACTTTCCATGAAATATGAAGATCCGAATGCTACGCAGGTAGAAGGATCGTCAAGTATCTCTATTCCGGTGAAGCAGGATGCAAGATTTGAAATCAGCGATTTTGAGATCAGTCCGCAGAGCGTTGCTGTCGGTGAAGAAGCAAATGTGATGTGTAGTCTTTATAATCTGGGACGGATCAAACTCTATAATGTAAAAGCTACATTTGAAGGAAAGAATATCAAAAAGTCGGAAGTATTTATCGGAAATATAGAATCCGGTGCAACCGGTTCGATTGATGCCATGCTGGAAGGAAAGAAAATATCGGATGGTCCGGCGAAGGTAACGATGACACTTAGTTATGAAGATGAATCGGGAAACATTTCAACAACCACGAAGGATCTGAATCTGGAAGTGACAGAAAAAGTGGATGATGATGAGGCGGCAGCTTCCGATATGCCGGAGGAGACACAGAAAAGTTTTCCTGTAATTCCGGTTGTAATCGCAGCAGTGGTCATTGTAGTGGTGGCAGCAGTCGTAATACTTAAGAAGCGCAAAAAGAAACAGCTGGCAGAGATTGAAGAGGAGGAGTTATTGGATGAACTGGAACGATCTTCTGAGGATGAGCATCAATAGTCTGCGGAGAAGGAAACTCCGTACATTTCTGACGGTCCTTGGTGTGTTGATCGGTACAGCTTCGATTGTAGTGATGATCTCACTCGGACTTGGTATGCAGCAGTCCCTTTATAAGGAAGTGGAACAGTCGGGAGGTCTGACCAGTATCACTGTGACCGGATCGGACAACAGTGACGGTATGACGACAGAAAGTATGGGATCAGGACAGGAGACAGAAAAAAGGATAGATGACCAGTTGGTTGAAAAGATCAGTAAAATGGATCATGTGAAATTAGCTGCACCAATCTATGAGACTTCGGTGATCCTGCTGAAAGGCTCCTATATGGCGTATGTCCAGTTGCAAGGAATGACACCGGAAGGCCTGAAATCCCTAAATATGGATCTTGGAGATGGAACGCTTCCAAAGACCGGAACAGGACATCTGGAGCTGATATTCGGAAATGGCGTGATCACTGATTTTTATGAAACAGGAAGCGGCAACGGATATTATGATACCGGGAAAGTCCCGAATATCAATCTGATGAAAGATTCTCTTTTCATGATCACGGATACAGAGAATTACAATAGTGACAGCAGCACAGCCTTTGGAGAAAGTACAGACGGAACAGCAGGTGCAGGGAGCCAGTCAGATTCCGGAACCGGACAGACAAAACCTGTCCAAAAATATGTAGTAAGGGCAAGCGGTGTGATAAATGGCGGCCTGGATGACTATTCCAATAATTATGACAGTGTATTTTGTGACTTGGAGACTTTAAAGCAGTTATTGCGGAAAGAATATGCAGGTAAAGTCATTCCGGGACAGCCGAAGACCAAAGCTGGAAAGGCATTAAAAGGCTTCTATTATACGTCATTAAAAGTGAAAGCAGACGATATAGATCACGTGAATGAGGTCGCTGATGTAATCCGTAATATGGGATATAATGTTGAGACCAATGCGGAATATCTGGATAGTATGAAGAGTCAGTTCGCGATTGTACAGGCGGTGCTCGGAGGTATTGGTGCGGTGTCATTACTGGTAGCTGCAATCGGAATTGCAAATACGATGATGATGTCCATTTATGAACGGACAAAGGAAATCGGTGTGATGAAGGTACTTGGATGCAGTCTTAGGAATATCCGGGAAATGTTCCTGCTGGAAGCAGCGTTTATAGGTCTTCTCGGAGGAATTGCCGGAAATATTCTAAGCTTCGTAATGTCAGCAGCCATTAATATAATTGTTGGAAGCAGCGGTGCTATGTCGATGGGAACAGACAGCACGATATCTTATATTCCGTGGTGGCTTGTGCTGATGTCCATGGTATTTGCAGTGCTGGTCGGAGTGCTGGCGGGATATTTCCCGGCGAAACGGGCAATGAAGCTGAGTCCGCTTGCGGCGATCAGGAATGAATAGGGAATAAGATTTTTATAATAAATAAAATATAAAATTACAATGAAAGAAGAAGGTGTAAGGCAGATTGCTAGACATCTTCTTTTTTCTTGTCATATGTTCGAAAGAAGTGCAGGTAGTAGGTTTTCTGTATATAGAGGAAGAGCAGGAAAGATAATAATTATGTACAAATGATGAGTGTTAAATTGTTATATATAATGTAAAAATATATAATTAAAATATTGACATATATCGAAAAAAGATATATATTCAAAATAGATAATGAAAAAGCAAAAAATAATAGAAATAATTGTAACATACACAATAAAATCGGAAAGGAGCGAAAGAAGTATAAAGATAACATTAGGAAAATAGATGTTACAGTTTTTCTGTTATTAAAAAAGTAAGGAGGTACTATGTTATGAAGAAATTAGGAAATGCTATTTTAATGATTGATATTCCATTTAATGTGGTGGGAATTATATTGTGCGTGTGGAGAATTAATATTATGCTGCACTCTAATCTGCAAAGATTAATAGATGAGGAGGGAGGCATAGGAACGGCTAATACATTAATTGTTGTTGGTGCGGTATGTTGTTGTATGTTTTTAGTATTGAATATTATATGTGCGGTAGGACGTGCAAGACATAAAGAATCAATGATTGCAGAAGGAATGACTGGAATTTCATTTTTAATAAAAATAATGTGTATTATCTTTTTGGCGGTATACAGATTATTCTTATAATATGAAGAGGGATGGTGGAAGAAGTATGAACAGGTTGTTTAGAGATATATTAAGAGAAAATAAGAATGATTATATTCGAACGGTTTTAGGATGTAGTTGGATTATTTCATTAATATACTTTTCGACAGCAGTGGGTGGCTGCCTTTCGTACATATCAACAGGATCCATCCCTCAAATGACATATTTGATCATAGAAGTGGAAAAAGAATTTCTTATTCCATATGGTTTACTGTTGATCCTGCTGATCTTACTGTTGAGTGGATACATAAGAAAACGAGCCGCTATATACAAAACGTTAACTGTATTCGGAATGAAAAGAAAGTATAAATACAGATTTATTTTATTCGAATATTTGGGAATTGTTGGATTCAGTATAATATTAGGAATCGTATTAGGAATTTATGAATCAAAGGGTTTAAAAATTATTTTAGAATATTTTTTTACAAATATAAAGGGTCATATTCAATATGGTGAGGCTCCGTTGAAACTTACATTAATTATCAGTTTTTTGATTTTTGGACTGGGATTTATCGTTTGTGATCAGGCAATCTCGTGTCTGGGTATTGATTATCTTATCAGTAATGAAAGTGAGACAAGACAACGGACAAAAGTAAATATTAAAATGTGCTTTGTGTCAATTATTATGGCTGGAATTACGATTATATCCCTTATGACATACTGGGGTAAAAGCGGTAATACGATTCCAACCTTACTGGCAGTTATTACAATATTACTTTTTTTATATTTCTATGGTGCTTATTTTATAAAGCGTTTTGAAAGAGGAAAAGGATATTATAAGAAAATTCTTTGGATAGATGACTGGTGTAGCAATTTTTACAGGCATATTAATATTTCGTATATAGCAGGAGCGTTTATATATATTGTTATATTCACGTTTTCCTTTGAAATTATTGATACGCTGCCCATTGTGCAAAAAGAAAATTATCCGTATGATCTGGTATGGGGAGCAAATAAAACGGACAAAGATTTTTTGAACAAATTAGAAAAGAAATATGGAATTGAAGTGAAATGTATTCCGGATATACGGGTTACAGCAGGTGACTATGGAGAACATACAGGAATATCGGCTTCGGAATATCAGAAACTTACGGGTGAAAAACTGAAATTGCATAATCATGAAATATATGTTGTGTATCAACGAAATAAAGCGGAATACGGAACACTTGGAATAGATTACGGAAAAAAAGAACCGAGATTGTATATAGGAAATTCGGATGCGGATATCTGGGTGTATACGATGCGGGTTATGCCCGGTAATCAATTTACACGAGATTATAAGATTGTTGGCACTACAAACAGAATTATAACCGGTAATTTTAAAAGCAGACAATTAGAAGAAAGCGGAATAAAAGGAAATGTTTTTGAAGAGATTATTGTATTTTCAGATGAAGAATATGAAAGAATCAGTAAAACAGCCAGAGGATCTGATTTAACAGTTGCAATCAATATTCCACAAAATTATAGCCGGGTAGTAAATGATATATATAAATATGCAGAGAAAAATTCACAGGTGAATTTTTTCGATTATAAATATGGCAATCTGATTTATGAGAAGAAAGAACTGATCGTAGAGGAACAAGAAGCAAATATGTTAAAAGTAAGTGCAATGATAATTAACATTATTACATTGGTTATTTGTATTATATTTACTTTGTACAATAATATTGCAAGCTATAAAAATAAAATGAGATGGAAGTATACGTTCTTTTACCGGCAGGGAATGGATAAGATGAAAATAAAAAGCCATTTAAAGCGGGAAATATTACTAACAACAGAAATTGCATGTATAAGTAGTATACCGTTTGCGTGTATTATGGTTTTGATAAAAATATTGTATAAGGATTTGAACACATATTGGACGATACGTTATATAGGAGAAAGTTTGCTGGTAGTTGTTGTATTGACAATAGTCATCCATTTCATGGTATATGGTATGGCAAGTAATGTTTATAAACAGATTGAAAGGAGCATTCAAAATGAGCAGTAATATTGTATTGGATGTTAGAAGGGTTGAAAAAAATTACAATACGACAACGCAAGAAGGAAAAGAAAATATTTATTCTGTTTTAAAAGGAATATCCTTTCAAGTTCATAAAGGGGAATTCATAAGTATCATGGGAAGTTCAGGATGTGGAAAAACCACACTTTTGAAAATCATTGGAATGCTTAACGAACCGAGTAAAGGAACTGTGCTATATAAAGGGAAAAATATACAGGAAATATATGGAGAAAATCTTGCCAGGATACGAAGAACAGAGATTGCATTTGTATTTCAAGATTATTATTTGATGAATAGTCTCACCGTAAAAGACAATATTATGCTGCCATTGATTTTGAATGAAAATGATTTAAAAGAAGGTATTAAATCTGTTAGAAAAATAGCTGCTGAATTTGGTATATCCAACTTATTGGATAAATATCCATATGAATTGTCAGGTGGTGAAAAACAAAGAACGGCTATTTGTAGAGCAATGATAGAAAATCCTGAATTGATACTGGCTGATGAACCGACTGGAAATCTTGATTCAAATACTTCTTTGCAGGTGATAAAGACATTGGTTCATATTAATGAAACATTAAATAAAACTGTAGTAATGGTAACACATGATCCTAAAATGGCAAGTTATGGGAAAAGAACACTTTTTCTAAAAGATGGAGTAATATTGGACTCTCTGATAAAGAAAGAATCAAATGAAAAATATTATGAAAAAATTTTAAATAAAATGGTTCAGATATAAAATGGAAGCAGGTTGAAAAATGATTAGGGTTAAGGTATTATAAAATAATTGGTGAGTATGTTAACGCTAGTGAGGAGTGAAAGCATGAAAGTTAATAAAAACATGGTTTCTGGTAATTCAGCAATGCTGGTTTTAAAACTTTTGTCAGAAAAGGATATGTACGGGTATGAGATGATTGATGCTTTG
This sequence comes from Dorea amylophila, assembly GCF_025567265.1. Classification (NCBI taxonomy): domain Bacteria; kingdom Bacillati; phylum Bacillota; class Clostridia; order Lachnospirales; family Lachnospiraceae; genus Dorea; species Dorea amylophila. The sequence goes on from NZ_JAOQJW010000015.1 coordinate 13,330, forward strand.
GCAAAAAGATCGAATAATATTTTTGAACTTAAAGTCGGTGCTTTGTATCCAATGCTGCATGGAATGGTACAGTCGGGATATTTGGAATCTTATAATCAGGAAGTTAACGGAAAATTACGTAAATATTATTGCATTACAGTCAATGGAAAAAAATATCTGGAAAGAATGATCGAAGAATGGAATGCGTATAGAAATGCAATGAATGACGTACTATGTCAGACAGTATAAATGACAGAAATAGAATTATAGTTATACAGCCCGGAGTAAAAAACTTCCGGGCTGTGATTTTTATTCTTCAATAATATGAATTTCCAGATAGTCAAAATCAATGGAATCCACAAAGTTATCCTGATAGAATCTTGTCTTGTCATGTCTTTTGAATTCATCAATATTATGATCCAGCCAGATCGGTTTGCTGAGGTCGAACTCATAACAGATCGAGTCCAGAGCATTGAATATCTTATGCGTTCTGGTCTCATCCGTCTCATCGCAGATTACGGTGTCGCGCAGCATATGATTGTCTTTAAATTCTTTTCCCCATAAACGGAACATATGAAGTCCTCCTGTTCGTGTGTATATTTGGATTTTCAGATTGGAAAATCTAAAGAATATTACAATTTGATATTCCAAGTATACAGGGAATCAAAAATAAAGTAAAGACGGGATTGCATGGAAAAAACAGTAAGGCAATAGTATAATAATGTATGTGTCAGACAATCAGAAAACATTAGATGAGGAGGAAGAGATACAATGAAAAGTTTAACGGATACATTTCAGTTGAGAAATAAAGTAGAAATTCCGTGTATCGGATATGGAACATGGAAGACACCGGATGGAGAGACTGCTTCCGTAAGTGTAAAAACTGCAATTGAACTGGGATATAGGCATATTGATACAGCGGCGGCATATGGAAATGAAACCAGTGTAGGAGAGGGAATCCGGGAAAGTGGAATTTCAAGGGAGCAGTTGTTTGTCACAAGCAAAGTATGGAATACGGAACGTGGTTATGAAAAGACACTTCATGCTTTTGAAAAAACATGTCAGGATCTGGGAACGGATTACCTGGATTTGTATCTGATACACTGGCCGGCTTCTGTGAATCAGTTTGAAAACTGGGAAGAGATAAATATTTCTACATGGAAAGCAATGATGGAGCTTTATAAAGAGGGCAGGATAAGAGCAATCGGAGTATCTAATTTTATGCCGCATCATCTGAAGGCTCTGATGGAGACAGAAATCATTCCAATGGTTGATCAAATTGAATTTCATCCGGGATGGATGCAGAATGAAACTGTAAAATATTGTAAAGAGAATATGATACAGGTAGAAGCATGGAGTCCGCTGGGAAACGGACGGGTATTAAATCATCCAAATTTACAGCAGATTGCACAGAAATACGGAAAAACAGTTGCACAAATATGTATTCGCTGGTGTCTGCAGCATCAGGTGCTGCCATTATCGAAATCGGTAACACCATCCCGGATAAAAGAAAATTCAGAAGTCTTTGATTTTTCATTATTACCGGAGGATATGGAACAGATAGACAAAATAGAGAACTTCGGGAACTCTGGTTCACATCCGGATAAGATTAATTTTTGACAGAAACAAAACAATTCTTGTTTTTCCTGCAGCTGTATGATACACTCATGACATGTGACAAGACACATGTAAATGCAAACGAAATATCTGTAAATCAGCACTGATCGACAAAAAATAGCAGATAAGGAAGGACGAGGAGAACGTTATATGGAAAAAGTAAAGAAAGTATTAGACCGCATCTTCATTGAAGGCTTAAGCGCCATGGCGCACGGTCTGTTCGCAACACTGATCATCGGCACGATCATCCAGCAGATCGGAACATTTATGGGCGGAAATATCGGAGAGATGATCTTCATTGCAGGCAAGCTTGCAGCAGCCCTTACCGGAGCCGGTATTGGTGTGGCAGTAGCCTATAAGTTTAAGGAAGCACCGTTGGTAGTGGTGTCGGCAGCAACGGCCGGAATGGCAGGTGCATTTGCAAGCAGTATCCTGGCCGGAAAGGTATTCGTAGACGGAGCTATGGTATTTGCCGGACCGGGAGAGCCGCTGGGAGCGTTCATTGCTGCCTATGTGGGAATCTTCTTCGGACATATGGTATCCGGTAAGACGAAGGTGGATATTCTGGTGACTCCGGTCGTGACGATCGGAAGTGGATGTCTGGTGGGATTCCTGATCGGACCTCCAATCTCGGGATTCATGAGCTGGCTTGGTTCACTGATCAATTGGGGAACAGAGCAGCAGCCGTTTTTAATGGGGATTATTGTATCGGTACTGATGGGAATGATCCTGACACTGCCAATTAGTTCGGCAGCACTTGGTGTGATCCTGAATCTGTCCGGTCTGGCAGCAGGAGCCGCAACAGTAGGATGCTGCTGTAATATGGTAGGATTTGCCGTGGCAAGTTACCGTGAGAACAAAGTCGGGGGACTTCTGGCACAGGGGATCGGCACTTCCATGTTACAGGTTCCGAATATTGTGAAGAAACCGGTAATCTGGCTTCCGGCAATTATATCGAGCGCAATTCTCGGACCGGTAGGAACAATGGTGCTTCATATGACGAATAATGCGACCGGTTCCGGTATGGGGACAGCAGGTCTGGTGGGACAGATCATGACGTGGCAGACGATGCTCCAGACAGAGTCTGCACAGATGGTTCTGATCAAAATATTACTGATCCAGATCGTACTTCCGGCAGTCGTGACACTTGGTATTTCGGAATTCATGAGAAAGAAAGACTGGATCAAGACCGGAGATATGAAACTGGAATTTTAGAGAAACTACCTGTATTTACATTTTCGGTGTAAACGATTATAATGTCCTGTAGGATGAATGTGAGTTCAGATTTTACAGAGATATTTAGGAGAAAGCAGGTAGAAAGTTATGATGGGCACTGGAAGAATTCATATGTATTACGGAGATGGCAAGGGAAAGACAACAGCAGCAGTCGGACAGGCAGTCAGAGCCGCCGGAGCCGGACTTCAGGTGCTCTTCTTTCAGTTCCTGAAAGATAATTCTTCAAATGAGAGAAAGATTCTGGAATCTGTACCCGGGATCACCTGCCTTCCGGGGCGTGATCAGGTAAAGTTTGTAAGCCGGATGAACGGAGATGAGAAAGCGGAACTCCGCCATTATAATAATAAAGCGTTGGATGAGATCGTAAAGTTCTGTACGAATTTTGATGTGCTAGTGCTGGATGAATCGCTGTGTGCGATCCATCTGAATGTCTTAAGTGAAGAGAAGATCAGAAGTTTTCTGGAACATAAGCCGCGCGGACTGGAGATTATTATGACAGGGCATGAGGTATCGCAGGACCTTCTGGATCTGGCAGATTATGCGACGATGATGATGAAGGTAAAGCATCCGTATGACCGTAAGGTGCAGGCGAGGGAAGGAATTGAATTTTAAAAAATGAGTGGAGAGAGGCTGTCTGAGGATAGCTTCTTTTTGTTTTACATATGTATAATCTTTCTAAAATAAATGTGAAAAATAAGGCATATTAGCAGTACTTATGGTATAATATTAACAGTGCTGGTTTAACTCTTCGTTAAGAGAGGAGAGAGAACATTTATATGGAAAATACGATGAAGAACTATGAGGATGTTGACAGTTGGAAGACGATCATGTTCCTGTATAATTCAGCGTTGAAAGAAGTGGGGACAAAGCTGGAGATACTGAATGATGAATTTCAACATGTGCATAAATACAACCCGATCGAACATATCAAGACAAGAATTAAGACACCGGAAAGTATTGTAAAGAAGTTACGCAGGTATGGTTACGAGATATCAATTGAGAATATGGTAAAATATATCAATGATATTGCAGGGGTACGCCTGATCTGTTCCTTTACGTCGGATATTTACCGGCTGGCAGAGATGATCGGCAATCAGAGTGATCTGAAAGTATTGTCAATCAAAGACTATATTAAGAATCCAAAAGAAAGTGGATATAAGAGCTATCATATGCTGGTATCTGTACCGATATTTCTTTCTGACAGCGTTGTAGATACCAAGGTAGAGATTCAGATCCGTACGATCGCGATGGATTTCTGGGCAAGTCTGGAACATAAGATCTATTATAAATTCGAAGGAGATGCGCCGGAGTATATCAGCAGGGATCTGAGAGAATGTGCAGAGATGGTATCAACGCTGGATGAGAAGATGCTGTCTTTGAATGAAGCAATCAAAGAATGTCTGGAGAAACAGGAAGAGTTAAATATAAGTACAAAGACAAAAGAGACGAACAGGCAGGATCAACGGGTTCTGCAGGGCCTGGATTAATATCTGGGCCTTTTATATAGAATTTATCTATAAGGGAATGGTTATATTAAGATTCTCTATTTGAAACCCGGAGCGGTTATTTATATAATGAGGAGTGAGAGAAAAGCTTGTAATATAAAGGAAGATCAAAGGAGCCGGGAAACATGTTTATAGATACACACATGCACGAAATGACCTGTTCAAAAGACAGTTTCTTAAAATTAGAACAGATGGTGGAAATTGCCAGGGAGAAAGGTCTTGGCGCAATCTGCATCACAGACCATGATGATATGGGACTGAAAGAATATGCGGAAGAATATGCGGAAAAAACCGGATTTCCGATCTTTATCGGGATTGAGTTTTTTTCTTTGCAGGGAGACATCATCGCATTTGGAATTGAGGAATACCCGAATGAAAGGATTCCGGCCCAGGAGTTTATAGATCTTGTAAAGAGTCAGGGAGGCTTCTGCTTTGCGGCACATCCATTCCGAAATAATAACAGAGGTCTGGAAGAGAACTTAAGGACAGTAAGAGGTCTGGACGGTCTGGAAGTCCTGAATGGAAGTACTTCTGTAGCAGCGTGCCAGAAGGCAGCAAGATATGCACAGGAACTTGGACTTTGTACGATGGGATCCAGTGACTGTCATGTTCCGGAGAAAGTCGGCGTCTGTGCGACCTGGTTCCCGGAAGAAATAAGGACAATGGAAGAGTTCATGAAAGCTCTGAAAAAAGGTGGTATGAAACCGGCATATTATGAAGATGGTTCGTACCATATACTTGAGGTACAAGAGTATGGGAATGGCTATCCGGAGATAGGATTTTAAGGATAGACGTTTTCAGGCTTTTATATAATTTATATATTTACCTTTTCCATAAATAATGATAGAATATTTCTATATGTATTGATTGTGGGAATGGTGATGGAAAGGTGGAATCATTATGATTACAGTTAATGCTATGGGGGATAATTGTCCAATCCCGGTTATTAAGACCAAAAAGGCAATAGCTGCACTGACCGGACCGGAGACAATTGAAGTTCTGGTTGACAATGAGATCGCAGTGCAGAACGTAACAAAGATGGCATCAGGTTTAGGAGGAAAAGTTACTTCTGAGAAGCTTGGGGATGCCGAGTTTAAAGTTACGATTGAAATGGAAGGAGCACCGGCAGCAGACGAAGCAGAAGCAGTATGCGTACCGGATGCAAGAGACAATACAGTTGTTGTTGTATCATCTGACCGTATGGGATCTGGAAATGATGAATTAGGTAAAGTACTGATCAAAGGATTTATCTTTGCAGTGACACAGCTTGATACTCTGCCAAAGACAATGCTTTTCTATAATGGAGGAGCAACCTTGACAACAGAAGATTCGGATTCTCTGGAAGATCTGAAATCACTGGAAGCACAGGGAGTAGAGATCATGACATGTGGAACCTGTCTGGATTACTATGGTCTGAAAGACAAGCTTGCAGTTGGTACAGTTACGAATATGTACAGCATTGTGGAGACAATGGCAAAAGCAGGAAGAATCGTCAGACCATCATAAATTTACTTACATATCTGGATAAAAGCCGGATTCCTGAAGAAAGATGCAGGAGTTCCGGCTTTCTTATACTATCATGTATGTATAATGAATACAAAAATCCGGGCGTGTCAGAGAGATAAATGGATTGTCTCGGGAAAAAGGTATGAAAAACAGGAGGAGTAATAAGAATGAAATCAGATGTAAAATTAACGAGTTTAAGCAAAACCGCAGGTTGAGCGGCCAAGATTGGTCCGGAGACCCTTGCTCAGGTTCTGAGTAAGCTGCCAAAATTTGAGGATGACAATTTAATAGTAGGAATCGAGACTTCCGATGATGCTGCCATCTACAAAGTGACAGATGATATTGCGATGATTCAGACGGTTGATTTCTTTACTCCGATCGTAGATGATCCATATATGTTCGGACAGATCGCCGCGGCCAACTCGCTCAGTGATGTGTGGGCGATGGGAGGAGAGCCGGCAGTAGCATTGAACATCGTAGGTTTCCCGAACTGCCTGGATCCGGCGATCCTTGGCGATATTCTTGCGGGAGGTGCAGATAAGGTAAAAGAAGCAGGTGCGGTATTAGTCGGCGGTCATTCAGTACAGGATGATGAGCCAAAATACGGTCTCTGCGTATCCGGATTTGTTCACCCGGATAAGATCTTTAAGAATTATGGCTGCAGACCTGGCGATATATTGATTCTTACAAAACAGATCGGAAGTGGTATCGTGAATACTGCGATCAAAGCAGAGATGGCATCGCCATCGGCAATCCGCGAGGCACAGACGGTTATGGCATCCTTGAATAAGATAGGCAAGCAGGTTGTAGAGAAGTATGATGTTTCCGCATGTACGGATATTACAGGTTTTGGACTGCTTGGACACTGTGTTGAGATGGCATCCGCAAGTGATGTGACATTTGAACTCAGCGTTACCGACATTGCATATCTTCAGGATGCATATGATTATGCGAAGATGGGACTGGTTCCGGCAGGTGCCTATAAGAACAAGAGATATTCGATTGATAAGGTGGAAGTAGGATCGGTGAATGAGACATATTTAGATCTTCTTTATGATCCACAGACTTCCGGCGGACTTCTCATCAGTGTATCACCAAAAGAATATGAGAATATGATGAGAGATTTTAAAACATCAGGACTGGATACAACCGTTTCCGTAATCGGAACAGTTGCGCCAAAGAGTGATAAGCTGATCCGGTTATTCTAAAATTAATATTTGAAAAGAATGACAGAATGGAGAAGTATAATGAATAAGAATTTATTGTATCGGAGTATTCCGAAAGTGGATATTCTTCTGGCAGATGAAGGGATAAAAGTATTGATTGAGACATACAGCCGTGAAAGCGTCATGGAAGCGATCCACAGTGAGATGGAAAAACTCCGTGCATTTATCGGAGTGTGTGAAGAGGAAGAAAAAGCAAAGCAGCAGATTGCTCTTCTGAATGAAAATATCGCAAAAGCCGTATCTGCAATGCATACACCGAATATGAAGAAAGTGATCAATGGAACAGGAACCATCCTGCATACGAATCTTGGCCGTGCCCCGATAAGCTTCGGGCATATGATGAGGGCAGCTGAGATCGTCAGTGGATATTCGAACCTGGAATATAATCTGGAAGCAGGAAGAAGAGGAGAGCGGTATTCACATTTTGAAAAATTACTGTGTAAGTTAACCGGTGCAGAAGCTGCCATGGCGGTCAATAATAATGCATCTTCCGTGCTTTTGATCTTAAGTTCCCTGGCAAAAGGCGGGGAAGTGATTGTTTCCAGAGGGGAACTGATCGAGATCGGCGGAAAGTTCCGTATTCCGGATGTAATGGAACAGAGCGGTGCAAACCTTGTCGAAGTCGGAACGACGAACAAGACGCATTATGAAGATTACGAAGAGGCAATTACAGAAGAGACAAAGGCACTTCTGAAGGTGCACACCAGCAATTACCGGATTGTAGGATTTACAGAAAGTGTAGGAATTGACGAACTGGTACCGATCGCAAAGGAACATGGGATTCCGGTAGTAGAAGATCTTGGAAGCGGTGTGTTGATCAATTTGGAAAAATATGGACTGACGCATGAGCCTACTGTACAGGAATCCATTGCACATGGTGCTGATGTGGTGTGTTTCAGTGGTGACAAACTGCTGGGCGGTCCACAGGCCGGAATTATCATTGGTAAGAAGAAATATATTGATATGATGAAGAAGAACCAGCTGACCCGTGCACTCCGTATTGATAAATTTACGGCGGCGGCACTGGAGATGGTTCTGATGGAGTATCTGTCAGAAGAGACAGCCGTACAGAATATTCCTGTTCTGCGGATGATCGCAATGCCGCTTGATGAGATTGAAAAAGAAGCGGGATATTTTGCCAGAATCTTACGCCGTACAGGAATGGATGCAAAGATACAGGTCGTGTCTTGTGAATCACAGATCGGTGGAGGATCCCTTCCGCTTGAAAGGATGGAAAGCCGCGCCGTATCCATCCAGCCAAATGGTATGAGTGTAGCTGAGATGGAAGAAAAGATGCGGCATCTGGAGATTCCGATTATTCCAAGAACAGTCAATGACAGTATCTGTCTGGATGTCAGAACGATCGAACGCAAGGATTATAAGATGATCGTATCAGAACTGACGGAATTACTTGGACAGAAAGAAAAAGAAGAACGGTAGGTGTGAAAGAAGGCTATGAAGAATATTATTATCGGAACGGCCGGACACATTGATCATGGTAAGACGACACTGATCAAAGCACTGACCGGAAGAAATACAGACCGCTGGGAAGAAGAACAGCGCAGAGGAATTACGATCGATCTGGGGTTTACCTATTTTGATCTGCCGGGCGGAGACCGCGCGGGGATCATCGATGTACCCGGACATGAGAAATTTATCAACAATATGGTTGCCGGAGTTGTCGGAATGGACCTGGTACTTCTGGTAATTGCAGCGGATGAAGGAATCATGCCGCAGACAAGAGAACACATGGATATTTTGAATCTTCTCGGAATTGAGAAGAGTATCATTGTGTTGAATAAATGTGATCTTGTGGATGAAGAATGGCTGGAGATGATGGAAGAAGATGTGCGGGAGGAGCTTTCCGGTACTTTTCTGGAACATGCACCTCTGATAAGGGTATCTGCAGCAACAGGTGAAGGACTTGGTGACCTGGTGAAAGAGATTGAGCATCAGACCAGAGATGAAGTCGTGCAGAAAGACATCCATACCATTCCGCGTCTGCCGATTGACAGAGTATTCTCCCTGTCAGGATTCGGAACGATCATCACCGGAACCCTGGTATCCGGAACGATTACAAAAGAAGATACACTTCAGATGTATCCGGTCGGAACGGAATGTAAGATCCGGAGTATCCAGGTGCACGGGGAAGATAAAAAAGAATGCTATGCCGGACAGCGTGTGGCGATCAACCTTTCAAATGTAAAGAAAAAAGAGATTAAAAGGGGATGTGTGCTGGCACCTCTGAACAGTATGAAGAATACAGATCTTCTCGATGTAAAGTTAAATGTGCTGGATTCATCCGTGAGAATCCTTACGAATCACACCCGGCTGCATTTCTTTACAGGAACCAGTGAAGTCCTGTGCCGTGCGGTACTTCTGGACAAAGAAGAGATCGGACCGGGGGAAAGTGGATATGTACAGCTCCGGATGGAGGAAGAAGTTGCTGTAAGACGTGGCGATAAATTTGTCGTACGTTTTTATTCTCCGATGGAAACCATTGGCGGTGGCGTCGTTCTGGAGCCGAATCCGAAGATTAAGAGAAGATTCCAGCCGGAAGTGATCGAAGAACTGAAACGGAAAGAAGAGGGGTCATCTGCGGATGTGATCGAAATGCATGTGAAGAGTCATGCAGATACCCTGATCACAGTCTCTGAACTTGCGAAACTGACGGCACTTTCACTCGGAGAGGTAGAACAGGATGTAAAAGAACTGGAAGGGCAGGGAAGTGTATATGTATTTCCGATGAGGAAAGATACATATGTATGGCACTGCGATTCGGCAAGAGAGGCAGAACACATTTTGCTGAAAGCTCTGACAGAATACGAAGAGAAGTATCCATACCGCTACGGAATCAAGAAAGCACAGGTACAGACAACGTATTTTAAAAAGGTAAAAGCAAATGTATATGACAGAATCCTGACGCTCCTGGAAGAACAGGGAAGTTTGAAGAGAGTGGATGAATTTTTGAGCACTCCGGGATATGAAGTGAGAAAAGATAAGATCTATGACAGGGTATCGGAGATCATGCTGGATACATTTAAGAAGGCCGGGTTTGACTTTGCAAGATATTCCGAGATCACATGTAAAGATGTACCGCAGGAGATCATGGATGATATCCTGAATATCTTATTAGAAGAAAAGCAGATTGTAAAAATAAATGATGAAATGTATACACTGACTTCTTATATGGAGACTGCGAAAGAGAAGATCAGAGAACATCTGAAAGAAGATCCCCTGATCACGATCGCACAGGTGAGGGATATGTTTGCGACAAGCAGAAAGAGCGCAAAACCGATCCTGGAATACATGGACAGTATCAAGGTAACGAAGAAGACAGGAGCAGAGAGCGAAAGGGTGGCATACTGATGAATCTGAAACAATTAGAAGCTTTCGTTCAGGTAGCAGAGGGAGGCAGTTTTTCAAAGGCAGCAAAGCAGCTGTTCCTGACACAGCCGACCATCAGTGCACATATTTCGTCACTGGAGAAAGAACTGAATGCAAGGCTTTTTGTAAGAAACACAAAAGAAGTAAAATTATCGGACGATGGAAAGGATCTGTACCGCTATGCGAGACAGATGATCGATCTGCAGAAAAAAATAGAAGAACGGTTTGAAACAGGAAAAGAAGAGAGCAAGCATCTGATCACGATTGCAGCATCTACGATTCCGGCACAGTATCTTCTTCCGAAAATTCTGATGAAATTCAATGAACGGTATCCGAAAGAACAGGTTAAACTTCTGGAGACAGACAGCAGTCAGGTGGTTACACAGATTATTGATCATATGGTAGATGTCGGATTTACCGGTACGGTTCTGGAGAAGAAACACTGTAAATATATCCCATTTTATAAAGATGAACTGGTTGTGATCACACCGAATACGGAGAAATATCAAAAGCTGTTGGAAGATATGCCGGATGATATCAGCTGGATTGGCGGGGAACATCTGATCATGCGTGAGGAAGGTTCCGGTACAAGAAAAGAAGCAGGAAAACAGCTCCGTGCGGCAGGAATCAATTTGGATAAGCTTAAGATTATCGCCAGTATCGAGAATCAGGAAACCATAAAAAAATCAGTCAAACAGGGAATGGGGATCTCTGTGATATCCAGGCTTGCGGCAGAAGATGAAGTGAAATATGGAGATCTTCTGGCATTCTCAATCCCAAAGGCAGATCAGGGACGGGATATCAACCTGGTATATAATAAGAATTATCAGATGTCAAAAAGTACCGAACGCTTTGTAAAGATAGTAAAAGAAATATACGGAATTGAAGAGTAACCGATAATACGATTGATAACATGAACCCACTGTAATGATAGAAAAAATCTATTAATACGGTGGGTTCATACAATGTTTCAATTAGACGAAAAAAGGAAAATGGACTATACTGAAAGCATATGAATAATGTACAAATTTGTTCGGAAATAAATGAGTATTGTATAAACGGGGTGTTTTTATAATAATACTTGAATCGTATGCGGGGAAGATATTAGGAGGAATCAAGTATGATATATATGGATAATGCTGCGACGACAATGCATAAGCCACAGGAAGTGATCGATGCGGTAGTAAACGCTATGAACTCAATGGGCAATGCCGGTCGCGGTGCAAGTGAGGCGGCACTCAGTGCATCCAGAGTTATCTATGATACAAGAGACAGACTGGCGGAATTGTTTGGGGCAGAAGATGCAAGACGGATTGCATTTACTTCGAATTCGACAGAGAGTCTGAATATTGCAATAAAGGGAAGCCTGAATCCGGGAGATCATGTGATCACAACTGTTTTGGAACATAATTCGGTGCTTCGTCCTTTATATGAGATGGAGAAAAATGGAGTAGAACTTTCCATTATAAGGTGTGATGAGAAGGGAATGCCTGACATTAGTCAGATGGAAGCTTCGATAAAAGAAAATACGAAGATGATCATTTGTACAAATGGATCGAATCTTACAGGGAATTATGTAGATGTATCAGTCATAGGGAAGATGGCGCATGCACATGGACTGATGTTTGTGGTAGACGCATCTCAGACAGCAGGGGTTTTCCCGATTAATGTGCAGGAGATGAATATTGATATTCTGTGTTTTACCGGACATAAAGGACTGCTTGCACCACAGGGAACAGGTGGAATATATGTAAAAGAAGGAATAGAGTTAAGACCGCTGAAGACAGGCGGAAGCGGAATCCAGACATACAGTAAGGAACATCCGGTACAGATGCCGACAGCTTTGGAAGCGGGAACGTTGAATGGGCATGGCATTGCGGGACTGCATGCGGCTCTTGGGTATCTGAAAAAAGAAGGAATAGACAATATCCGCAGAAAAGAGCAGGAACTGATGTGGAGATTTTATAACGGGGTAAAAGATATCCCGGGCGTTAAGATTTATGGGGATTACAGTCAGAAAGAACGCTGTGCGATCGTAACTTTGAACATCGGTGATTATGATTCTTCAGAAGTGAGTGATGAGCTTCTTATGGAATATAACATTTCTACCAGATCAGGAGGACATTGTGCACCGCTTATGCATAAAGCGCTCGGAACGGTAGAGCAGGGAGCTGTGAGATTCAGTTTCTCGCATTACAACACGGAGGAAGAAGTGGATACAGCGGTAAAAGCTATCCACGAACTGGCAGAAGAACCGTAAATATGTATGAAAAATGATATAAATTCATAAAAAAGTATGTCAGGCATAAGTTATGGGGAAATGCAAAAATGAGAGTGTAGGAGGAAATACGAATGAATTTATCAGATTCAAAGAAAAAACTGGCGCTGGCCGGTGTTGTATGTGGTATTGTAGCGGCATGCCTCGCAGCACTTGGAAATCCGGCAAACATGGCATTCTGTATTGCATGCTTTATCCGCGATACGGCAGGAGCAATGGGACTGCATCAGGCGGAAGTGGTACAGTATGCAAGACCTGAGATCATCGGACTTGTACTGGGAGCATTTATCATTTCTGTGGCAACAAAAGAATATCGCTCAACGGCAGGATCATCTCCGATGATTCGTTTTGTACTTGGTGTAATCATTATGATCGGTGCACTGGTATTCCTTGGATGTCCGCTCCGTATGGTGATCCGTATGTCAGCAGGTGATCTGAATGCATGGGTTGCATTTGTTGGCTTTATTCTTGGAGTTGGAACAGGAGTGTTTGCATTAAAGAATGGTTTCAGCCTTGGAAGAGCACATATTACAAATAAGTCAAGTGGAGCAGTGCTTCCGGCGGTCGTTGTTGGAATTCTTATCCTTGCCACATGTACAACGCTTTTTAAAGCAAGCCAGGCAGGACCGGGAAGTATGCATGCACCAATCATCGCATCTTTAGTAGGCGGACTTGTATTCGGTGCATTTGCACAGAAGTCAAGAATGTGTTTTGCGGGTAGTATTAGAGATATCATCCTGATGAAGAACTTCGATCTGATCAGCGTGATTGCAGGTTTATTTGTTGTTATGCTGGTATTCAATATTGCGACAGGACGTTTCGTGGTAGGATTCAATACACCGGGAGTCATCGCACATTCGGAACATTTGTGGAATATCCTGGGAATGTACACTGTGGGATTTGCAGCAGTTCTTGCAGGTGGATGCCCGCTTCGTCAGCTGATCCTTGCAGGGCAGGGTTCTTCGGATTCGGCTGTAACGGTTGTCGGAATGTTTGTCGGATCTGCAATCTGCCATAATTTTGGACTTGCAGCAAGTGGAACAGCTCTGAATCCAGAGACGAAAGAAGTGGTAGCAGGTGCGGTACCGGTAAATGGGAAAGTGGCATGTATCATCTGTATTGTGATCTGCTTCATTATAGCATTTACAAATAAGAGAGAAGAAGCAAAATAAGATTGAAATATGTGTAAATACGTAGTATTCTAGGAAAGAAGGAATTAAATTATGAAAGAAGTAGATGCAAGAGGTCTTTCTTGCCCGGAACCTTTGATGCTGACAGCAGAGGCATTAAAAGGAGCAGCAGGACCTGTGAAAATTCTTGTCACAGAGCCGCATCAGATGATGAATGTTGAGAAATTTGCCAAAGATAAAGGTAAAAAGCCAACATCTGTGCAGAAAGACGGTTACTACGAAGTGGTGATTGAGTAAACATGAGAAAAAAAGTAATGAAACTTGTTGTAACATTCCATACAACATCGGATGCAATGGCGATGGAAAAGATATGCAAGGAAAGAAGTGTGCCGGGAAGACTGATTCCGGTTCCGAGAGCAATCTCAGCGGGCTGTGGACTTTCCTGGTGTGCAGACCTGACAGACAGGGAACAGATTCTTGATGTGATGAAAGATGTCGGAATTGAACAGGAAGATGTTCATGAATGTCTGGTGTAGTAAAAGGCGATGCTAATAGAGGAGAAGATACGAAATCTTCTGTTAGCATCGCCTTTTTGATATTAAATTCCTTCTACAAATGTGTCCAGTACATGAGGCAATAGTTTGTCAGAACGTTCAGTCAGTGAGAATTTACCTTTAAACAATGCCCAGTCATATAAAAGAGCCCGCTCGTACATAGCATAGATATCCATGAGTTCAGCGGCGGTGCTTGTACTTTTGAATTCTCCTTTGGCAAGCCCCTCTTCCATAATTTCTGTAAGCCATTTGAAATAGATCCGTTTCTTGTCGGAAAGGGATTTCTTGTCTTTGGTGATCAATTGCGAAGAATAAAGGTATGCAAGCAAATGGATATCCACGCTGGTCTCGATCATGTAGAATAATTCGTGATTCAAAAATAATAGTTTATCATAACTGGAAAGATTCGGATCGATCACGGCGGCAAGGTCTTCGTATTTCTGATCAAAAAGATAGGAAAGAGAGTTTAAAAGCGCTTCTTTTCCTTTAAAATAATGGTAAAATGTGCCTTTTGATGTTTTGGCGGCATTGATAATATCTTCTACAGTGGTCTGTTCATAACCGTTTTTGTAGAAAAGATTCCAGGCTGCTTTGACAATACGGCTTTTTGTGGATCTGCGTTTACGCGGCATTCGGATCATTCCTTTCTCTTGGTATTTATATAACAGGAGAACACGCCCGGATAATAGTTCTCTGAACATGAAAACGCTGTCTAAGTAAAAAAATAGAAGCGGATCATATGAATCCGCTTCTATCATCATATATGATAATGCAATCTAATTCAACCCCGAATATGCATTAACCTACAAGGAAACCATATTTTAATGGATCTGTAGAGTCAATTAAGTAAGTAGCAACACCTGTAAGATATGCACTTCCTGTGATCATTGGGATTACTGCATCGTAATCACCGATCTTAGTTTCTTCTTTGATCACACCTTTGAAGCGTGTTCCCATGAAACTTTCGTAAATAAATTCTTCACCAATTCCAAGTTCGCCCCATCCGTGAAGAGTAGCAAGTTTGGCACTTGTACCTGTTCCGCAAGGTGAACGGTCAGCCTGAGCATCTCCGAATACAACAACGTTTCTCATTGTAGCCTGATCCGGATTCGGTGTTGGTCCGTAGAATTCAACCAGGTCAACTTCTGTGATGTCCAGAGTTGGATGCTGAATCTTAACTTCTGCGTTGACTTTATCACGAATCTTCATTCCGAGTTCTGTATAAGCAGGAACTGTCTTAGCGTTGATTTCGCCAATGTCAAGCTTTGTAGTATCAACCAGTGCGAAGAAACTTCCACCGAAAGAAATAGTATAAGGAATGTCTACTCCGTCGATATTAACTGTTAAGTTGTCTTTGTAAATGAATGCAGGTACGTTTGTAAGAGTTACATCTGTTACCTTTCCGTCTTTTACATGAGCTTTTGTTCTGATGATTCCTGCAGGAGCATCCAGAACAACTTCGTTCTCTCCTTCGTGGCATTCAACAAGACCTGCTTCAAGGGCTACTGTAACAGCTCCGATCGTACAGTGTCCGCACATGTTCAGGTATCCGCCTGTATCCATGAAGATTACCCCAAGATCTGCTTCTTCGTGGATCGGCTCACAAAGGAAAGCACCGAACATATCGTGATGTCCTCTCGGCTCCAGCATTAATGCTGTACGAACGTGGTCGTATTTTTCCTCCATCCATTTTTTCTTTTCGATCATTGTGCTGCCTTCTGGCTCAGGGAATCCTCCGATGACCATACGACAGAACTCACCGGCTGTATGAGCATCTACAACCTGAAGTGCCTCTTCAAACCGGTCGAAGTTAACTTTTGCTTCTAACTTCATAATCCTTACCTCCTTATGATTTTCTTATAGAAACAATCTATAAGTTTTTATAAAAACACATTGAAAACATCTATATTTTCGTAGTGCCTTTTTCTATGGGTAAAAAATAAAAATATAAAATTAACAAATATTACGATATAAAATTAACAAATAGACCATGTTCTAGTATCGTGTTCAATCTGTTGATTTCATTATGTACGAAATCCCTTGAAAAGTCAATGATTTTTTGGTATTATAAAAATAAATAAAAGTGTTGAAAAATAAGGATAAATGTGATATGGTTAATAGGCACATGGGGGTAGTTGGGTAACTGGTGTGCCTCCTAGTCTTCAAAACTAGTGTAGGGCGTTAAGAGCGTCCTGGGTGGGTTCGATTCCCACATGCCTCCGCCAAAAAAACAAGCAATTCTGTTAAAAAAATGGCGAAGATGAATTTATAGAATTTATCTATAATGAAAAAAATGTGAATAAGTAAACGAACTGTATAGTTTCGTTTTGACTTAGATAAAATATTAAAAAAGGAGAAGTGTGTCATGGGAAATGTACAGATGTTATTACGCCAGCATGTTGGCGCTCCTTGTGCACCATGTGTAGAAGTTGGTGCTGAGGTGAAAAAAGGTACTCTCATTGCTACACCAACAGGCCTGGGAGCTAACATTTTTTCAAGCGTGTATGGAAAAGTAACAGAGATTACAGAAGACCGCATCATCATCGAGCCGGCCGCTGAACAGCCGGATGAATTCGTTCCTGTTACCGAATCAGTAGAAGGTATCACAGATGAGTCATCAAAGCTTGATTTGGTGAAAGCAGCCGGAATCGTAGGAATGGGAGGAGCTGGATTCCCGACAGGAGTAAAACTTAATATTAATTTAGAAGAAACTCCGATGGGTGAGCTTGATCCTGAGATCAACCCAGAGCTTCCGAAAGACTTCAAACTGGATTGTGGATACATTCTTGTAAATGCAGCTGAATGCGAACCGGGACTGGAACACAACACAAGACAGATCGAAGAGCAGAGTGATAAATTAATCCGTGGTATTAAATATAGTATGGAAATCACTCACGCAAAGAAAGCAATTATTGCTATTAAGAAGAAACATCATAAAGCAATCAAGGTATTACAGAAAGCTCTTGAGAATGAGCCTGATATCAAGATGCACCTGATGGCTGATATCTACCCGATGGGTGAGGAACGTGCAGTAGTAAGAGAGTGTCTTGGGGTATTACTCACAACTACACAGCTTCCATCAGCAGCTAGATCTGTTGTTATCAATGTAGAAACTGTCTGTAAGATTGCTGAAGCGGTTGATGAAAAGAAACCTTGTATCAGCAAGAATATGACAGTCCGTGGTAAATTAAACGGTGGAAATGAAGCACATGTATTCTTCGATGTACCGGTAGGTGTAAGCGTTGGAGAGATGATCGAAAAAGCCGGCGGAATCGACGGAAAATATGGCGAGATCATCATGGGTGGAGCTTTCACAGGAAAGTCTACTACATTAGATGCACCAACAACCAAGACGACAGGAGCAATCCTTGTAACAGTCGAGTTCCCGGATCTCCACGGAGCAACAATGGGAATTCTTGTATGTGCCTGCGGCGGAAGCGAAGAGCGTATGCGTGAGATCGCTTCTAAGATGAATGCAAAAGTAGTATCTATGTGCAAATGTAAACAGGCAATTGAAAATAAACCGGGAGCACCACTGAAGTGCTTAAGACCTGGTAACTGTCCTGGACAGGTTAAGAACAATATGCAGTTCAAGAAAGACAAATGTGAATACATTCTGATCGGTAACTGCTCAGACTGTTCAAATACTGTAATGGCGTCAGGACCGAAGATGGGACTGAAAGTATTCCATCAGACAGACCACGTTATGAGAACAGTTGGACATCCGCTGTACAGAAGCCTGAAGGTTTCAAAAGAAGTAAGTCAGGATATTGATTTTTAATCACTGTCCGAAATGACACAATATTATCAAAATTATATTATGGTATTACTGTTGCGTACAATGAGGTAGAAGACCCCCGATTCTTTTGCCCGCCAGAAGTAATTGAGAGGTTCTTCTGAATGTTGTATGTAACTGTATATATATTAAAATTACAATATCCCGTAAGGGACAATGTACCGAAACAAAACAAGGAGGGAAAACAATATGTCAATCACAGCTGAAACAGCAAAAGCACATGCTCATGATCCTGCAGTACTGTGCTGTAGAGCAGAAGCTGGTATCACAATTGAACCGGCGAACCTCGAAGATCCAGCAATCTTTGATGATCTGGTAGATTCAGGATTATTAAACCTGGACGGATGCCTTACTATTGAAGAAGTACTGGGTGCAAAACTTACAAAAA
Organism: Dorea amylophila; assembly: GCF_025567265.1. Taxonomy (NCBI): domain Bacteria; kingdom Bacillati; phylum Bacillota; class Clostridia; order Lachnospirales; family Lachnospiraceae; genus Dorea; species Dorea amylophila. The sequence continues at coordinate 31,932 of NZ_JAOQJW010000015.1, forward strand.
CATGTGATTCTCTTTGCCCGTTAACAAATGATGTTCTGGATGGTGTGAAAGCACCTACAACTCCAGCAGAAGAAAAGGCAGAGGAAGAAGCTCCAGCAGAGGAAGCTGCACCGGCAGCACCAGTTGCAACAGCAGCAACAGTAGCTGGAGGAACACTCAAGATCCATATCGGAGAAGGAAAAGATATCAATCTTGAAATTCCGGTTGGAGCTCTTGGAGCAACAGGAGAAGCAGTAGCAGAAGTACCTGCAGCAGCAGTAGCAGCTACAGCAACAGCAGAAGCACCTGTTGAAGAAACAAAAGTAGTAGGAACATTAACAAGAAGACACATTAAGATCACAGAGGTTAAGAGAGGACCAGAGACAAAGATCGAAGGAACAACTCTTTACATCCGTGAAGGAATTGAAGCAGAAGTAATTGCTGATCAGGAACTGGTTAAAGATTTCCATCTTGAAATCATCACTCCTGACCAATACCACACATACTCAGAGACAATCATGGATGTTCAGCCAATCGCTACAAAAGAAGGCGATGCAATCCTTGGTGAAGGTGCAACAAGAGTACTTGACGGCGTTGTTATGATGCTGACAGGAACAGATGAAGGCGGAGTTCAGATTGGTGAGTTCGGTTCTTCAGAAGGATACCTTGACGAGAACATCATGTGGGGACGTCCTGGATGCCCGGATAAGGGAGAAATCTTTATCAAAGGTAACATCGTAGTTCAGGAAAAGACTAACATGGAACGTCGTGGACCTATGGCTGCACATACAGCATTCGATATCATTACTCAGGAAATCCGTGAAGTAATGAAAGAATTAGATGACAGCTTCATCGTTGAAGACGAAGAACTGAAATCTATCCGTCGTCCAGGTAAGAAGAAAGTCGTAATCGTAAAAGAGATCATGGGACAGGGAGCTATGCATGATAACTTCATCCTTCCTGTAGAACCAGTTGGTATCCTTGGCGCAAGAGCTAACGTAGACTTAGGAAACGTACCTGTATGCGTATCTCCACTTGAGGTACTTGATGGATGTATCCATGCATTAACATGTATCGGACCTGCATCTAAAGAGATGTCAAGACATTACTGGAGAGAGCCACTTGTACTTGAAGCTTTACATGATGAAGAAGTTGACCTTTGCGGAGTTGTATTCGTAGGATCACCTCAGATCAATGCTGAGAAGTACTATGTATCTCGTCGTGTAGGACATACTGTAGAAATGATGGATGTTGACGGAGCTTTCGTTACAACAGAAGGATTCGGAAATAACCACATTGATTTCGCAAGCCACATCGAGCAGATCGGTATGAGAGGAATTCCTGTAGTAGGACTTTCATTCTGCGCTGTTCAGGGTGCACTTGTTGTTGGTAACAAGTACATGCAGTACATGGTTGACAATAACAAATCAGAGTCTGGTATCGAGAATGAGGTACTTGGATGTAATACACTTTGCCAGGAAGAGGGTATCCGTGCTCTTGCTATGCTGAAAGCAGCTATGGCTGGTGAAGAAGTAAAGGCCGCTGAGAAGAAGTGGAATCCAAACGTTAAAGCTACTAACGTTGAGCTGATCGAAGCAGCTTGCGGTAAGAAGATTGAACTCGTAGACAATGAGCAGTCTCTGCCAATGAGCCAGAAACGTAAAGAAAAATACGACTAAGATCAGGTGTTATCATAATGGATAATGAACGTTTACACTATGGCGATAAGATCATTTATATGGAAGGTGTCATCGTAGCGGTCGACGACTGTAGTATCAGCGTTGACTTAAAAGGACGTCTGGGGTTCTTTAAAGCTCCGAAGAGAATGTTCATCTGCGATACAGAACCGAAAGTAGGTCAGGAAGTTGGCTGGAACATGAGTTTCCCGGAACAGCTCGGACCGGAAGTAAATGAGAAATACGTCAGCAATATTGAAAAAGAACGTCGCAAACAACAAGAAATGCAAGCACGTTTGGATGCTAATAAGGAGGATTAAAAATGAGTTTAACGGTTGTTAAAGGCTTACAGTCTGAAATATTCGTTCCTATTACTCCACCGTCAGTATGGGCTCCTGTAACAAAAGAGCTGAAAGATATGTCTATCGCTCTTGCAACAGCAGCAGGTGTTCACAAGAAGAGCCAGGAGAGATTTAACCTTGCTGGTGACTGGACATGGAGAAAGATCGAAAACACTACACCATCTAGTGATCTGATGGTATCACACGGTGGATATGATAACAGTGATGTTAACAAGGACATCAACTGTATGTTCCCAATTGACAGAATTCATGAATTAGCAAAAGAAGGATTTATCAGAGCTTGTGCTCCTGTACATGCTGGATTCATGGGTGGTGGTGGAAACCAGGAGAAATTCAAACATGAAACTGGTCCTGCTATCGCTGAAATGTTCAAAAATGAGGATGTTGACGCAGTAATCCTCACCGCTGGCTGAGGTACCTGCCACCGCTCTGCAGTATTGGTGCAGAGAGCGATTGAAGAAGCTGGAATTCCTACAATTATTATTGCAGCTCTTCCACCAGTTGTTCGTCAGACTGGTACTCCTCGTGCGGTAGCTCCGTTGGTACCTATGGGTGCTAATGCGGGTGGTCCTCACAACGTAGAACAGCAGACACAGATCGTAAAGGCAACTCTGGAGCAGTTAGAGAAAATCGAAACTCCAGGAAAGATTGTTCCGTTGCCATTCGAGTATGTTGCTAAGATCTAATTCTATTTAAAGAATATTGTTGATCTTAAGAAGGGCAGATGTATTTTGCATCTGCCCTTTTTTAAAAAAAGAATGAGACAATATATTGGAATTTCTTGCAGTATATTGTATACTAGAGACATGGAGAAGGCATAGAAAGGGGCAGAGATATGCTTAATTTCCTGAATTGTACAGGAAAGAGATATGCCTTAAGAATATAGGAGGTGACATGATGGCTGAGAAAGAGATAGACTTAAGACGCCTTGTGATCAAAGCATTTCATATGACAGATGTGGAATGGGGTGAACACAATAATATCACAACGGATGGACATATGACAGTCAGTAAAGAGATGATCGATCAGCTTGTTGCACAGGATGATTGTATTGAGAAGATTGATATTCAGATCATAAAACCGGGAGACCACGACAGATGGACGAACACGATCATGGATATCATTCCAATCTCAACAAAAGTGCTTGGTAAATTGGGAGAAGGAATTACTCACACCATAACCGGTGTATATGTAATGCTGACAGGCGTTGATGTGAATGGAAAGCAGTGTCACGAATTTGGTTCATCGGAAGGGAATCTGAAAGAACAGTTATACTTAAACCGTGCAGGTACACCGGGAGATGATGATTATATCATTTCTTTTGATGTTACATTTGCGGCCGGAATGGGACAGGAGAGACATGGACCATTTACTGCGCACAGACTGTGTGATGAATTTATTCAGACATACAGGGATAAACTGAAAAAGTTCAAAGGGGACAAGTGTACGGAACGGCATGAATATCATGATAAGGTGAGACCTGGAAAGAAGAAGGTTGTCATTATCCGTCAGGTTGCAGGTCAGGGAGCTATGTATGATACGTGGATGTTCCCGGATGAACCGTCAGGGGTTGAAGGCGGACGTTCAATTATCGATATGGGTAATATGCCGGTTATGATTACTCCAAATGAGTACAGAGACGGTATTATCCGTTCGATGCAGTAATAATAGGAGGTGCAGAAGTTATGGGTATTGGACCATCGACAAAAGAAACATCATTACATCATTTCAGAGATCCTCTTCTGGAAGTCGTATCTGAGGATACAGATCTGGACCTTCTTGGACTTATTATAGTAGGGACTCCGGATGATAATAAAGATAAGATGCTGGTTGGAACCAGAGCGGCAGCAATGGCTGAGTGTATGCGTGCAGATGGTGTGATCATATCATCAGATGGATGGGGAAATAGTGATGTGGATTATACCAACACATGTGAACAACTTGGTATTCGTGGAATTCCGGTAACGGGACTTAATTTCAGCGGAACGGTTGCGAAGTTCGTTGTAGTCAATGATTATCTGGATGGAATCATTGATATTAATAAGAGTGCCGATGGCACAGAAACAGACGTTGTCGGAGAAAATAATATGGTGAAAGTAGACTGTCTGAAGGCGAAGGCACTTCTGAAACTCAAGATGCGCCATAAAGACGAACTGGAAGGACGTTAAAATATCTGGACAGAATGTCTGAAAAAAGGAAAACGGAGAACTTGTAAAAAGAGAAGATTACCACATTTTGCGATGGAAATCTTCTCTTTTTCTATTTGTCAAATGCCGGATCAATAGGTCCGTATTTGATTTCCGGATGCTGTTCTAACATCCATTGTTTAAAACTGCTCGAATCCCCTTCTGTAAAAGAGTCTTTGTCAAGCATAACTCCTTCTATCTGATCTTTGGAAGTTAATTTATAATAAGTTTTTGCTTCTTCAAATTTTGTGAGATCTTCCCAGTTTACATGATTGTTGATCTTATTGTTGATAAAGAGTGCTATATCTTTCTCACGGATCATCACTTTACATGTCCAGTCTTTTCCATTGAAATATTGTGCGCGTGTCACACGGAAAGTTTTGTCAGCATGCATCCATTTGAAAAATACTCCGCGGTAGAGGGCTATAAAGGAAAGTGTAGCACCAACAGACTGCCATCTGAGCGAAGCACCTACATGATGAAAATAAATCCAGCCAAAAGTTCCGGCTGCGAAGATTATACAATATACGTAAAAGATGGGAAGCCTCCAGAATTTTGGAGCTGCCCATTTGTCATAACGCTTGCGTGTCATTACATATTCGTTAACAAACATATGATATTCTCCATAAATAAAATTGTAATGCGTGGAAACTGCACAGGCAGTTCCTCTTGTGTGTCAAGATATAAAGATGGCAGTCTGTTAAGACTGCCATCCAGATGTTATTTTGTTTAAATAAGTGCATTGCTTATTTATATGTTTTGCAGATATTAAGCAATACCTTTTGCTTTATCTTTCTTTGCTGCACTAAGTAATGTGTAAGAAGTCCAAAGAAGAACGATACAAATTAAGTTGATGAGCCAGAACATCGGAAGTCCTGTAACCAGTTTCCATGCAATGAATACACCGATACATCCGCCGATCGCATTACCGATTGTGTGTGGTACGTCATATCTGTGTGATTTAATGAACTCGATAGAACAAGCCGGCATTAAGCATGCGCAAGATCCCATGAATACAGGGAAGCATGTAGCAGCATCAACACCAAGAAGCAGACATGTTGCCATACATGGTGCATAAAGACCGAAACCGATATCCATTAAAGCACCCCATAAGATATTAAGAGCTGCGGCAACGATCAGTTTCCATCCGCTTAATCCTGTTGCAGTACCAACAATACCGAAAGGTCCGACACCTAAGTTCTTGCAAAGCATGATTGCAGCAAGAGGAATCATAATGGTTCCAAGAGCAATTCTGATCTTGTTACGTGGCCATTTTGTTACGATAGATGCAAATCCGAATGAACCAACAGCGGCACAGATAAACATTACCCATAAGAAGATAGGATCACATTCTACAGAAGTTGTGAAGATGAATGCCTCAAAAATAACTGGGAATGTGTCACCAACATTCAGTGTACCCGGAATGTTGATATCATCAATCTGATTAAAAAGTTTGTACATGAATGTTGATGGTGCATAGGAACCACATCCTAAAGTATCAAGGAAGTTGGCTATGATACCAACCGCAAAAGCGGAACCCCACTGCTTACCTGTAGAACCTTTGAGTTCATCCATGCGGTTCTTGCTTATGTCGACAACAAGGCCGATACCTGTTCCGGCGAACATAACACCTAATAAAATTTGGATCGCTAATAACATAAATTCATCCCTCCAGATTTTCATATTTAATTGTTGACAAGCTATACATGTGAATGCATAAGTGCAAAATGTATTTTAGCACTTTAAAAAAAGAAATCTTATACACCCCGATTTGTAAAGATTTTCTATAAATTCACGCATTGCTTTGTATTAATATTTTACCAATTAAATCGTTAAAAGTCAATCAAACATGAAAATTATAGACAGATTCAATAAGAAAAAGCACGACATCTGAACATGTCGTGCTCTTTCTTATTGGTATGTCATTGAGAGGTTTTTCCTCGTTGCATTGCAGTTTTGTCTTTATATACAAAGCTGGGGAATGCTCCTCTATATAGAGGATGTATATATCAATTGGAGTTCACCTTCGCAAGGTCATTCTTGGGGGAAACGACCAGCTTAGGTATAACTGCAATAACAACCATAATAATGGTTTCTTAAAAACAAATTACTACAATATAATGTCTGATTTTAAAAGAGCAGTTCCCGCATAATAGAATTCTGTTAAGGAACCGCCATTGGTGTCTGTGTCTGTTTTTAAGTTGATATTAATATAGCACGTTAATCCGATGATGTCAATAAGGATGTAAAAAACTGGCATTGCAACAAGAAAATGTGGAATTGATGGGTGCTCTTTCGTGCAATTTTAATGAATAAATGAGAAATGATGTCAAAAATAATAGACAAGAAGCAGCTTGAAGAGTCGGGATTGTGAAAAAATATGAGTGAATAGTAATGTTTGCGGGGAAATATATGTAAATATGCACGAAATATAAATATTGACAGATAATTTCCTGCCTGATATAATAGGAACAGATTTTACGTGACAAGGGTGTTACTTCTTGAGGAAAGAGAAGTAACGCCCTTTTTGTTTTAGACCAAAGTATGAATGAGACAGTAGAAATTAAGGATAATCAAACCAGGGAATAAAAGGGTCATGTAGAATACTTAAAAGGATAGGAGTGATTATATATGAGTGATCACAAAGAAGCAAAAAGTTTCTCGAGATTCGGTTATATTATGGTAGCGGCCGGTGCTGCGATAGGACTGGGTAATATTTGGAAATTCCCGTATCTGGCTTACGGTGACGGAGGAGGAGCGTTTGTTCTGATTTACATTGTAATCTGTATTCTTCTGGGGCATCCGATCGTTCAGGCGGAACAGGCAGTTGGACGTAGAGGACGTGCAAGTGCAGCCGCAAGCTATGGCGTAATTCATCCGAAATGGCGATTTGTCGGAGTAATTAATATAGTATGTACATTCCTCATTGATATTTATTATCTGGTTGTATCCGGATGCATGGTGGGTAGATATCTGCGATACCTTTATTGCGCTGCTTGCCGGGTTTGTTATCATCCCGACTGTTGTCGGGACAGGAAGTGAGATGTCTTCCGGACCATCGCTTGTGTTTGTCGCAATGACACAGATTTTTGAAACGTTACCGGGTGGAAGAATTATTGGTATCTTTTTCTTCGCATCTTTGATTTTTGCGGTTATTTCAACATTCTTTACGATTCTTGAAATTCCGCGTATGTATGTACAGGAGAAGACGCATACGTCACATCAGGTTTCTCTGATTATTACAGCGGCTCTGGTGTACGGCGGAAGTGTTCTCTGTTCTTTGTCAAAAGGCGTACTTAGCTGGTTGAAACTTCCATGGCCGAGTTTTCAGGGAATTGCGTATTATGATATTTATGATTGGTGCGACTGCCTGAGTGGTTATGTACTCCTGCCTCTGGGCGTATTGCTGACGTGTTTCTATATTGTGAAAGCATGGGGATTTAATGAGTATGAAAAAGAACTTACGAATAATGGTAAACATGGAAAGTTATCTATGTATGATAAGTTGTCTCTGGCAGTGATCTGTCCGGTGCTTACATTGATTGTAATACTTCATGTGTTTGGATTTATTTAAGGCATTGAGTGCATCTGACACATTATATATAATAGAAAACCCTGCTGTAATCGCTCTGAAAAACAGCAGGGTTTTTGTTTGTTAAGTAAAGTATACAGATAAAACAGCAGCTTTGCGGGATTAATCATCTAACAGGAAATTTTTCGCGTATTCCAGAAATGTCTTGGAAGCCGGTGACAAATCTTCTAAAGAAGAATAGGCCAGGCCTAACTGCCGGGTAATCGTTGGTTTCAGCGGACGTTTGACGAATTTCCCCTGTTGACCACGGAGCAGAAGACCTGGGAGGATAGAGTATCCAAGTTCGTGTTCTACCATAGAAAGAGAAGAAAATTCATTTCGGGTTACGTAACGGATATCCGGATGGATTTTATTCTTTCTTAAGACACGGTGCACATCGCTTCCGGGTGTATATTCAGTGATGATAAAAGGAGCTCCTTCGAATACTTCAATCGGAATTTCCGCTTCTTTGGCAAGCGGATCGTTTTCCGGAATAACTGCATACATTGGATCGTCCATGACAGGAAGAAATTGATACTTATGATTTTTCTGCAGGCTGATAAATCCGATATCTACGCGGCGCTCCTGAATCCAGTCGGCAAGTTCGCCTTCAACACCCTCGATTACCTGGATGATAATATCCGGATGCTTCTGTTGGAATTCACGGATGATTTTTGGAATCCAGTGAATCGAACAGCTGAGATAAGTACCGATCCGGATTGTGCCTCTTTGAGCACCGTTTAATGCTGCAATTTCCTGATGAATCACCTCGTCGGCATTCAATAATGTGCGGATTGCCGGAATCAGTGATTTGGCCTCATTTGTAAGTCTGATACCGTGGTGATCTTTGATATAGAGTGGAAATCCGACCTTTTTTTCCAGATTTTTCATCATTTGTGTGATGCCGGATTGTGTGTAACCGAGTTCTGCGCCTACACGGGTAAAGCTGCCGTAATCATCTACGGCCAGCATGATTTTCCAACTTTTGATGTCCATTCTTTTATTCTCCAATGTATAAAAAATACAAAAATTCGTGAAAATTTATTTGCTTATTAATAGTAGCGAAAAAATATAAAAATTACAAGTAAATAAAATTAAAATTTTTAAAAATATCATATGACCGAAGAAAGTGTCGGTGTCTGACACCGGATTTTAGCGTATGAATCCAAATACATTCAGAATAATGATCACCATGAAGACCGGAACGACAATGTAAGTAAGAATCTTATCATATAAAGTAATTCTTCCGAATTTGCCGTTGTTCGTAAGTTCTTTTTCATATTCTTCAAATCCCCAGACCTTGGATACGAAGAGACAGACAAGAAGACAACCGAGCGGAAGCAGGATATATCCGGTAAATGTGTCAAGCCAGTCATAGAGTCCGAGATAGGATATACCGGAAGCGTCCAGCCATGGAAGCTTTATGCCGCTTAATACTCCGAATCCGAGAGAAACGATAATGTTGCCGGCTCCGATGATCAGAGAAATGATAAGTGTTGCCTTGATCCGGCCCATTTTCAGGTTATCTTCGAAAGTGCGGATAGAAATCTCAAAGAATGTAAATAATGATGAAATCACGGCAAATACAATCGCAAGGAAGAAACAGATGCCGATCAGACGTCCTCCAGGCAGTTTGCTGAAGATGCCGGTCATTACAAGGAAGATCAGACTTGGGCCGCTTTGCATATCGACTCCGCCTGCGAATGCGGATGGAATAATTACAAAGCCGGCAAGGATGGCAGCACCGGTATCGCAGATGGATACAAGAATGGCATCGCTCTTTAGATTATTCTTTTTTGGAATATTTGCCCCCAGTGTTTCATAGATTCCCCAGCCGATACCTACAGAGAAGAGCACCTGTGTTGCAGCCTGGGAAAATACGGTGAAACTGAACTTGCTGAAATCAGGAAGAAGATAGTATTTTAATCCTTCAATTGCGTTATCGGTTACAAAGATCGCCCAGATACCACATATAATAAGGAAGAGAAAGAGTATCGGCATGATAATCTTGGTTACTTTTTCTACAAGATTGGTGATTCCGAACAGTAACAATATAGAGACGAATACCAGTAAGATCATAGCCCAAATAATCGGTTCGACAGTTGAAGTAGTAAAATCTGTGAAGTAGGCCTGTTTGTCGGAACCGAAGTCGCCGCTTATAATGTATTGAAAAGCGTACTTGAGTACCCATCCACCGACAACGACATAATACATATTGATAAGTAGTGTACAGATATTTGCCAGCCAGCCGACGAATCCCCATTTTTTATTAATACGTTCAAAACAGGTTACTGTGTCAGAAGCGCTGTGGCGTCCGATTGCAGTCTCCATCTCTACCATTGGATGAGCCATGACGGCAACAATCAGGATATAGACGACCAGAAATACACCGCCACCGCCCTGATAAGCGAGGTATGGGAATTTCCAGATGTTTCCTAGTCCGATCGCAGCACCGGCCGCAACCATGATATATCCAAACCTTGAGCTCCATTCACGAGATTGATTTCCATTTTCGCTCATATGTAACACGCTCCATTCGCTATTATATTTTTGCAAAAAAGGGAAGCAAAACATCTCTGATGTCTGACTTCCCTGTCTGCACTGGTTTATAATAACAGTATAGTCTGAAAAAATGAAAATATCAATAGAGATATTAGAAAACATAATGCAGATATAATGAAAAGTGATACTTTTGGCGAAAAATTAACAGCGCCGATATAAAAAGAGAATCTAAAAGATTGTACGGTAAAAAAAACAAAAATAGTGCTTGCATTATCTGCCGGATTGGGATATACTAAGAGAGCTGTGACATGATAGCGTTGAAGCGTGAGGTTGCTGCTGGAGATCAGCAGGTTTTCCGTGGAGCGAATGTCAAGTTAGGAAACTGGCGACAAGTCACTGTACGAAACTACTATAACAGCCACTGCGATGTGGTAACAACGTGTGGGTTCTCACGACACACACGGGAGAGTGTACAGTCACCGCTTGTCGTACTCGATTATAAGTACGAAAAGGAGGCGACTTTTTTTATGGCAAGTCAAGTAATGAGAATCACTTTAAAGGCGTATGATCATCAGTTAGTAGATGCATCCGCTAAGAAAATCATCGAAACTGTAAAGAAAAATGGATCTAAGGTGAGTGGACCTGTACCACTTCCGACAAAGAAGGAAGTAGTTACAATCTTAAGAGCTGTTCACAAATACAAAGATTCCAGAGAGCAGTTCGAACAGAGAACTCATAAGAGACTGATCGATATCATTGCACCGACACAGAAGACTGTGGATGCATTATCAAGATTGGAAATGCCAGCTGGTGTAGCTATTGATATCAAAATGAAATAAGAAGCAGTAATTCCTATAATTTAGGATGAGCGTCCGAAAAAGGGCGTTCCGCTGTAAATCACAGGAGGTAAAATAAAATGAAGAAAGCTATTTTAGCAACAAAAGTCGGAATGACTCAGATCTTCAACGAAGACGGAACACTTACTCCGGTAACAGTTCTTCAGGCAGGACCTTGTGCTGTAACACAGATCAAGACTGTTGAGAATGACGGATATGAAGCTGTTCAGGTTGGATTCGTTGACAAGAAAGACAAGATCATCAACAAAGACAAAGGCGGAAAGAAAGAAATCGTTCACCGTCACGGTGTAACAAAGGCAGAGCAGGGACATTTTGCTAAAGCCGGTGTTACAGGTAAGAAATTTGTAAGAGAATTTAAATTTGAAAATGCTAGCGAATATGAGTTAGGTCAGGAAATCAAAGCTGATATCTTCGCTGCTGGAGATAAGATTGATGCAACTGCAATCTCTAAAGGAAAAGGATTCCAGGGTGCAATCAAACGTCACAATCAGTCAAGAGGACCTATGGCTCATGGTTCTAAGTATCATCGCCATGCTGGTTCAAACGGTGCTTGTTCAGATCCAAGTAAAGTATTCAAAGGAAAACACATGCCGGGACATATGGGAAGTAAGAAGATTACAGTCCAGAACCTTGTAGTTGTACGTGTTGATGCTGAGAATAACTTACTTCTGGTTAAAGGTTCAGTACCGGGACCTAAGAAATCTTTAGTAACTATCAAAGAAGCAGTAAAAGCTAACTAAGATTTGGCGAAGGAAGGAGGACACTTAAGATGGCTAACGTATCTGTTTATAATATCGAAGGTAAAGAAGTTGGTAAGATCGACTTAAGCGATGCTGTATTCGGTGTTGAAGTAAATGAACATCTTGTACACATGGCAGTTGTAAGCCAGCTTGCAAATAACCGTCAGGGAACACAGAAAGCGAAAACACGTTCTGAAGTTTCTGGTGGTGGAAGAAAACCATGGAGACAGAAAGGAACCGGTCATGCAAGACAGGGATCCACAAGAGCTCCACAGTGGACAGGCGGCGGAGTTGTATTCGCACCAGTTCCGAGAGATTATTCTTTCAAAATGAATAAGAGAGAGAAGAGAGCAGCTCTGAAATCTGCACTCACATCAAGAGTTGAAGAAAACAAATTTATCGTAATCGATGAGATCAACTTTGAAGAAACAAAGACAAAGAACTTTGCAAACATTCTTAAGAGTTTAGATGTATCTAAAGCATTAGTAGTATTAGAGGATGACAACAAAAATGCAGAACTTTCAGCAAGAAACATTGCTGACGTCAAGACTGCAAAGACTAATACAATCAATGTGTACGATATCTTAAAATACAACACAGTAATCACAACAAAAGCTGTTGTTGCTAAAATCGAGGAGGTGTACGCATAATGGCAAACGTTCAGTATTATGATGTAATCCTTAAACCTGTAGTAACAGAAAAGAGTATGGAACTTATGGGAGAAAAGAAATACACTTTCTTAGTACACCCAGAAGCAACAAAATCTCAGATTAAAGAAGCTGTTGAAAAAATGTTTACCGGAACAAAAGTAGAGAAAGTAAACACAATGAATAACGACGGAAAGAAGAAAAGAGTTCGTGGAACTTACAACTTCGGAAAAACAGCTAAAACTAAGAAAGCAATCGTAAAACTTACAGAGGATAGCGCAGATATCGAGATCTTCCAGGGATTATAAGATTGCAAAGCATACGGACAGAAACCGTGACAATAAACAATTGAAAGGAGATTTATCATGGGAATCAAAACATACCGCCCATATACGCCTTCCAGAAGACAGATGACTGGTTCTGATTTCTCTGAAATCACAAAGACAACACCAGAAAAATCTCTGTTAGCTCCAAAGAGCAGACAAGCTGGACGTAATAATCAAGGAAAAATCACAGTTAGACACCGCGGAGGCGGAGCTAAGAAAAAATATAGAATTATCGACTTCAAGAGAAGAAAAGACAATATCCACGCAACTGTACTTGGCATCGAATATGATCCAAACAGAACAGCTAATATTGCTCTGATCTGCTATGAAGATGGTGAAAAAGCATATATCATCGCTCCAGAAGGACTTACAGATGGAATGACAATTATGAATGGACCAGAAGCCGAAGTTAAAATCGGTAACTGCCTTCCATTAGCACAGATTCCGGTTGGTACTCAGGTTCATAACATTGAGCTTCATCCTGGAAAAGGTGGACAGATGGTTCGTTCCGCTGGTAACAGTGCTCAGTTAATGGCGAAAGAAGGAAAATATGCGACACTCAGACTTCCATCAGGAGAAATGAGAATGGTACCGCTTGAGTGCAGAGCTTCTGTCGGAGTTGTTGGAAATGGTGATCACAACCTGATCAACATTGGTAAAGCAGGACGTAAACGTCATATGGGAATCAGACCTACAGTTCGTGGTTCTGTTATGAACCCGAATGACCATCCGCATGGTGGTGGTGAAGGTAAGACAGGAATCGGTCGTCCGGGTCCGTGTACACCTTGGGGCAAACCAGCACTTGGTCTTAAGACAAGAAAGAAAAATAAAGCTTCTAACAAGATGATCGTAAGAAGAAGAGATGGTAAAGCAATTAAATAGTTTTCATAAGGAGGTTAGAACCTATGGCACGTTCTATTAAAAAAGGACCATTCGCAGACGCAAGCCTGCTTAAAAAGGTTGATGCTATGAACGAGGCTGGAGACAAGTCTGTAATCAAGACATGGTCCCGTCGTTCTACAATCTTCCCAAGCATGATCGGACATACAATTGCTGTTCATGACGGAAGAAAGCATGTACCTGTATATGTTACTGAAGATATGGTTGGACACAAACTTGGAGAGTTCGTAGCAACCAGAACCTACAGAGGACACGGAAAAGACGAAAAGAAATCCAAAGTTAGATAATTAGATTGTGAAAGGAGGGTTCATCCATGGCTAAAGGACATAGATCCCAAATTAAAAGAGAAAGAAATGCTAACAAAGATACAAGACCTTCTGCTAAGTTATCTTACGCAAGAGTTTCTGTTCAGAAAGCATGCTTCGTATTAGATGCCATCAGAGGTAAGGATGTAACAACAGCACTTGGTATTTTGACATACAATCCAAGATATGCTTCTAGTTTAATAAAAAAATTATTAGAGTCTGCAATTGCAAATGCTGAGAATAACAACGGCATGAATGCTGAGAATCTGTACATTGCAGAGGCTTATGCAAACAAAGGACCAACAATGAAGAGAATCAGACCTAGAGCACAGGGTAGAGCTTACAGAATCGAAAAGAGAATGAGCCACATTACACTCGTGCTTGATGAAAGATAAGGAGGGCAAACATGGGACAGAAAGTTAATCCTCATGGTTTGAGAGTCGGAGTTATCAAAGACTGGGACTCAAGATGGTATGCAGAGAAAGATTTCGCAGACTGCTTAGTGGAAGACCATGAAATCAGAACATATCTTAAGAAGAGATTATACAGTGCTGGTATTTCTAAAATTGAAATCGAGAGAGCATCTGACCGCGTAAAGATCATCGTTTACACAGCAAAACCTGGTGTTGTAATCGGTAAAGGCGGAGCAGAGATCGAGAAAGTAAAAGGTGAATTAGCACAGTTTACAGATAAAAAGTTAATCGTTGACATCAAAGAAATCAAGAGACCGGATAAAGATGCTCAGTTAGTAGCTGAGAACATCGCATTACAGCTTGAGAACCGTATTTCTTTCAGACGTGCAATGAAATCCTGCATGTCAAGAACTATGAAATCTGGAGCACTTGGTGTTAAGACTTCTGTATCAGGACGTCTTGGTGGAGCTGACATGGCTCGTACAGAGTTCTACAGCGAGGGAACAATTCCTCTTCAGACACTGAGAGCAGACATTGACTACGGATTCGCTGAAGCAAACACAACTTACGGAAAAGTTGGTGTTAAAGTTTGGATCTACAAAGGCGAAGTTCTTCCGGAGAAAACAGTTAAGGAAGGAGATAGATAATCATGTTAATGCCAAAAAGAGTAAAACGTCGTAAACAATTCCGTGGTACCATGAAGGGTAAAGCTCTTCGCGGTAACCAGATTACAAACGGTGAATATGGTATCGTTGCAACGGAACCTTGCTGGATCCGTTCTAACCAGATCGAAGCAGCCCGTATCGCTATGACACGTTACATCAAGCGTGGTGGTAAAGTTTGGATCAAGATATTCCCAGATAAACCTGTAACTACGAAACCAGCTGAGACACGTATGGGTTCTGGTAAAGGAACCTTAGAATACTGGGTAGCTGTTGTTAAACCGGGACGCGTTCTTTTTGAGATCGCAGGTGTACCGGAAGAAGTTGCGAAAGAGGCTCTTCGTCTTGCAACTCACAAGCTGCCATGTAAATGTAAAGTAGTTTCTCGCGCAGACTTAGAAGGCGGTGATAACAGTGAAAATTAATGCATTTGTTGAAGATTTAAAAGCAAAATCAGCTGCAGAGCTGAATGAAGAATTAGTAGCTGCTAAAAAGGAACTTTTTAATTTAAGATTCCAGAACGCAACAAACCAGTTGGACAATACAAGCAGAATTAAAGAAGTAAGAAGAAATATTGCCAGAATTCAGACAGTAATCACTGAAAAGGCAGCTCAGTAGAAACTGAAAACTCACAAAATGAAAGGAGTTACAGACTGTGGAAAGAAATCTTAGAAAAACCAGAGTTGGTAAGGTTGTCAGCAACAAGATGGACAAAACTATCGTTGTAGCAATCGAAGATCATGTAAAACATCCACTTTACAAGAAGATTGTAAAGAAGACATATAAATTAAAAGCACATGATGAAAACAATGAGTGCAATATTGGCGACAAAGTAAAAGTTATGGAAACAAGACCTCTGTCAAAAGACAAGAGATGGAGACTTGTTGAAGTTATGGAAAAAGTGAAATAGTATAAGGAGGGAAACCTGCATGATACAGCAAGAAAGCAGACTTAAAGTAGCAGACAACACAGGTGCGAAAGAGTTACTGTGTATCCGTGTACTTGGCGGTTCAACAAGAAGATATGCAAGTATCGGTGATGTAATCGTTGCGACTGTTAAAGATGCAACACCAGGCGGCGTTGTTAAAAAAGGTGACGTAGTTAAAGCTGTAGTTGTTCGTACTGTAAACAGTACACGTCGTAAAGATGGATCTTACATCCGTTTCGATGAAAATGCTGCTGTAATTATAAAAGATGATAAGACACCAAGAGGAACCCGTATCTTCGGGCCAGTAGCAAGAGAGCTTCGTGACAAACAGTTCATGAGAATTGTTTCTCTGGCTCCGGAAGTACTTTAAGGAGGTGCGCGTAAGATGTCAATGTTAAAGATCAAAAAAGGTGATACAGTCAAGGTTATCGCCGGTAAAGATAAAGACAAAGAAGGCAAAGTTATCGCTGTTAACCAGAAGACAGGAAAGGTTATCGTTGAAGGCGTAAATATGCTGACAAAGCACACAAAACCAAGTGCTCAGAACCAGGAAGGCGGAATCGTTCGTCAGGAAGGACCAATCGATATCTCTAACGTAATGTATGTTCACAAAGGAACTGCTACAAGAGTTGGTATCAAGATGGATGGAGACAAAAAAGTACGTTACGCTAAATCAACAGGCGAAGTGATTGATTAATTTGAGGAAGGAGGTCCAAAGCTTTGAGTAGACTGAAAGAACAGTACCAGAACGAGATCGTTGATGCAATGATCAAAAAGTTCGGTTATAAAAATATTATGGAAGTACCAAAACTCGATAAAGTTGTTATCAACATGGGTGTTGGTGAAGCAAAAGATAACGCAAAACTTTTAGATGCTGCAATCGCTGACATGGAGAAAATTACAGGTCAGAAGGCTGTAGTTTGTAAAGCTAAAAAGTCCGTTGCTAACTTTAAAATCAGAGAGGGTATGCCGATCGGATGTAAAGTTACATTAAGAGGAGAAAAGATGTATGAGTTCGTTGACCGTCTGGTTAACCTTGCTCTTCCTCGTGTACGTGACTTTAGAGGTGTAAATCCTAACGCATTTGACGGAAGAGGTAACTATGCTCTCGGAATTAAAGAGCAGCTGATCTTCCCTGAGATCGAATACGATAAAGTAGATAAGGTAAGAGGTATGGATATCATCTTCGTTACTACTGCTAATACAGATGAAGAGGCACGCGAACTGCTCACTCAGTTCAACATGCCATTTACAAAATAAGGAGGTAAATTATGGCTAAGACAGCAATGAAAGTGAAACAGCAGCGCAAGCAGAAGTTCTCCACAAGAGAATACAATCGTTGCAGAATCTGTGGACGTCCACATGCATATTTGAGAAAATATGGTATCTGCCGTGTTTGCTTCCGTGAGTTAGCATACAAGGGACAGATTCCAGGTGTTAAGAAAGCAAGTTGGTAGGAGGAAAGAACAATGACAATGAGTGATCCAATCGCAGATATGCTTACAAGAATCCGTAATGCAAATACTGCTAAACATGATACTGTAGATGTTCCAGCATCCAAGATGAAGCTTGCTATCGCTAATATCTTGTTAGATGAAGGATATATCGAGAAATACGATGTTGTTGAAGACGGAGTATTCAAAACAATTCACATCACACTGAAATATGGTGCTGATAAGAACGAGAAAGTTATCACAGGCCTTAAGAGAATTTCTAAACCAGGTCTTCGTGTATACGCTTCAAGCGAGAATGTACCTAAGGTATTTGGTGGACTTGGAACAGCAATCATTTCCACAAACCAGGGTGTAATCACTGACAAAGCTGCAAGAAAGCTTGGTATCGGTGGAGAAGTTCTCTGCTATATTTGGTAAGAAACCCGTGAGCAACTTAGTGAAGGTGTGCCGTAAGGCACAGCCTGAACTGATTGCCATATAGAAACTGAAAACAGAGAAGCCATAAGAGCTTTTCCGAGAATCTAAGTTAAGGAGGAATAAGGTATGTCACGTATCGGAAGACATCCAATCGCTATCCCGGCAGGCGTAACTGTTGAGATCGCTGAGAACAATGTAGTGACTGTTAAAGGTCCAAAGGGAACACTTGAGAAAGCACTTCCTACAGAGATGGAAATCAAACAGGAAGGCGAAGAAATCGTTGTAACAAGACCAAATGACTTAAAGAAAATGAAATCTTTACATGGTCTTACAAGAACACTGATCAATAACATGGTTATTGGTGTAACGGAAGGATACCAGAAGGTTCTGGAAGTTAACGGTGTTGGATACAGAGCAGCAAAATCAGGTAACAAATTAACACTGAACCTTGGTTATTCTCATCCAGTCGAGATGGAAGATCCTGAAGGCATTGAGACAGTAGTTGAAGGTCAGAACAAGATCATCGTTAAAGGACTCAGTAAAGAAAAAGTTGGTCAGTTTGCGGCTGAGATCAGAGACAAGAGAAGACCGGAGCCATACAAAGGTAAAGGTATTAAGTATGCTGATGAAGTTATCAGACGTAAAGTTGGTAAGACTGGTAAAAAATAAGTAAGGAGAGTGTGAAAATGGTTAGCAAAAAATCAAGAAGTGAAGTTCGCGTAAACAAGCACAGAAAATTACGTAACCGTTTATCTGGTACAGCTGAGTGCCCACGTTTAGCGGTATTCAGAAGTAATAATCATATGTATGCTCAAATTATTGACGATACAGTTGGAAATACACTGGTTTCCGCTTCCACTCTTCAGAAAGATGTGAAAGCAAACCTGGAGAAAACTAACAACGTTGATGCAGCAGCATATTTAGGAAAAGTAATCGCAGAAAAGGCCCTTGAAAAAGGTATTAAAGACGTTGTCTTCGACAGAGGCGGATTTATTTATCAGGGTAAAGTACAGGCATTAGCAGACGCAGCTAGAGAAGCTGGGTTGAATTTCTAGAAGGAGGAGCACACATGAGACAGGAACGTATTGATGCTAATTCATTAGAATTAAACGAAAAAGTAGTATCAATTAAACGTGTAACCAAAGTTGTTAAGGGTGGCCGTAATATGAGATTCACAGCTTTAGTAGTTGTTGGTGACGGAAATGGCCATGTTGGTGCAGGTTTAGGAAAAGCTACAGAAATTCCGGAAGCAATCCGCAAAGGAAAAGAAGATGCAGCTAAAAATCTCATCTCTGTAGCATTAGATGAAAATGACAGTGTAACACATGATTATATCGGTAAATTCGGAGGCGCTTCTGTATTACTTAAGAAGGCTCCAGAAGGTACTGGAGTTATCGCTGGTGGTCCAGCACGTGCCGTAATCGAGATGGCAGGAATCAAGAATATCCGTACAAAATCTCTTGGTTCTAACAACAAACAGAACGTTGTACTTGCTACAATCGAAGGATTACGCCAGATTAAAACTCCGGAAGAAGTAGCTAAGCTTCGCGGTAAATCTGTTGAAGAGATCTTTGGCTAAGGAGGTAGAACAAAATGGCAGATTTAAAAATCACATTAGTAAAATCTACAATCGGTGCTGTACCTAAGCATAAGAAAACTGTTGAAGCATTAGGACTTAAGAAGCTGAACAAAACTGTTGTACTTCCAGATAATGCAGCAACAAGAGGTATGGTTAAACAGGTTTCTCACCTGGTAAAAGTAGAAGAAGTATAATTCATTTATTCGGATAAGGAGGTGTCACAATGGATTTATCTAACTTAAGACCTGCTGACGGATCAAAGCAGAGTGATAATTTCAGAAGAGGACGTGGACACGGTTCTGGAAATGGTAAGACAGCTGGTAAGGGACATAAAGGTCAGAAAGCTCGTTCAGGCGGTACAAGACCTGGTTTCGAAGGTGGTCAGATGCCATTATATAGAAGAATACCAAAGAGAGGTTTCACTAACAGAAACACTAAGACAATCGTTGGTATCAACGTAAGTACTCTTGAAGTATTTGAAAATGATACAGTTGTTACTGTAGATACATTAATCGAACAGGGTATCGTTACAAATCCAAAGGATGGAGTTAAGATTCTTGGAAATGGCGAACTTACTAAGAAGCTTACAGTTCAGGCAGATGCATTCAGTGCAGGAGCTGTAGCTAAGATCGAGGCGTTAGGTGGAAAAGCAGAGGTGATCTAATGTTAGAAGCATTTCGAAAGGCATTCAAGATAAAGGATATTCGAAAGAAGATCGGATATACATTTTTGATGTTAATCGTAATACGAATTGGATCGCAGTTGCCAACACCAGGCGTAAATGGTGAATATATTAAGAATTTCTTTGCTCAAAACACTGGAGAGGCGTTCAATTTGTTTAACGCCTTCACCGGTGGCTCTTTTGAGCAAATGTCTGTATTTGCCTTAAGTATTACACCTTATATTACTTCATCAATCATAGTTCAGCTGCTTACAATTGCAATTCCGCAGTTAGAAGAGATGCAGCGTGACGGCGAGACTGGAAGAAAGAAGATTGTTGCTATTACAAGATATCTTACCGTTGGTCTTGCTTTAATTGAATCCGGCGCTATGGCAGTTGGATTCGGCCGTCAGGGACTTCTGGTGAAGTATAATTTTGTTAATGCAGCAATTGTCGTATTAACACTCACGGCAGGATCCGCTTTCCTGATGTGGATTGGTGAGAGAATTACAGAAAAAGGTGTGGGCAATGGTATATCTATTGTCCTGGTGATCAACATTATCTCTCGTATTCCGAGTGATATGACGACGTTATTTGACCAGTTCGTGAAAGGAAAAGCGATTGCTTCCGCTGGTCTTGCAGTATGTGTAATCATTGCAATCATCTTAGCATTGGTTGTTTTTACCGTAATCCTGCAGGATGGAGAAAGAAGAATTGCTGTACAGTATTCCCAGAAAGTGGTTGGAAGAAGATCATATGGTGGACAGTCCACTAATATTCCGCTGAAGGTTAACACGGCAGGCGTTATCCCTATTATCTTTTCATCATCTTTGATGCAGTTTCCAATCGTAATTGCAACTTTTCTTGGAAAAGATAATGGTAGTGGAATCGGAAGTGAGATTCTTCGTGGATTAAACCAGAGCAACTGGTGTAATCCGGAACAGATCAAGTATTCGTGGGGACTGGTACTATATATTGTCCTGACTGTATTCTTCGCATATTTTTACACTTCAATTACATTTAATCCATTGGAGATTGCAAATAATATGAAGAAGAGCGGTGGATTTATACCGGGAATTCGTCCGGGAAGACCAACAGTAGAATATTTGACAAAAATCTTGAATTATATTATTTTTGTTGGTGCATGCGGATTGATTCTGGTACAGATTGTTCCGATATTATTCAACGGATGGCTTGGAGCAAAAGTATCCTTTGGTGGTACTTCTCTGATCATTATTGTCAGTGTAGTATTGGAAACACTTAAGCAAATTGATTCAATGACACTTGTAAGAACATACAAGGGATTTTTAAATAGTTAATATTTTGACTCGCGGGAAGTTTTTTTCGCGGGTTAAAATGCTATAAGGAGGAACCGCCAAATGAAAATTATTATGTTAGGTGCCCCAGGAGCGGGCAAAGGAACCCAGGCAAAAAAAATTGCAGCAAAATATGATATCCCACACATTTCCACAGGAGATATCTTCAGAGCCAATATCAAGAATGGTACAGAACTGGGAAATAAGGCAAAAACATACATGGATCAGGGCTTGTTAGTTCCGGATGAACTGGTAGTAGATCTCGTAGTAGACCGCGTACAGCAGGATGATTGCAAGAACGGATATGTTTTAGATGGTTTTCCGAGAACAATTCCACAGGCAGAAGCACTGGATAAGGCACTTGCAGCACTGGGAGACAAGGTTGACTATGCAATCGATGTAAATGTCCCGGATGAGAACATTGTAAACCGTATGGGTGGACGACGCGCATGCGTAGGATGTGGAGCAACTTATCACCTGGTATATGCACCGACAAAGACAGAGGGAATCTGTGATGTTTGCGGAAAAGAACTGATTTTAAGAGATGATGATAAACCAGAGACAGTTCAGAAGAGACTGAACGTATATCATGAGCAGACACAGCCGTTGATTGATTATTATACAAAAGCCGGTATTTTAAAAACTGTTGACGGAACAGTTGATATTAATGATGTATTTGCAGCAATCGTAGAGATACTTGGAGCATAAGATCATGGCAATTACAATTAAGTCCGAAAGAGAAATCGAATTAATGGCGGAAGCCGGTAAGATACTTGAACGGGTTCATAATGAACTGGAGAAAGCACTCCGTCCGGGAATGAGTACGAAAGATATTGATACTCTGGGTGAGGAGATTATCAGAAGTTATGGATGCATTCCTTCTTTTTTGAATTATAATGGATATCCGGCATCCATCTGTGTATCAGTGAATCAGGAAGTTGTTCATGGAATTCCGGATAAACACAGGATCATTCAGGAAGGCGATATTGTCAGTCTGGACGCAGGAGTTATTTATAAGGGCTATCATTCAGATGCGGCAAGAACGCATGCGGTCGGTGAAGTCAGTGAGGAAGCAAAAAAATTGATTCGGGTTACAAAAGAAAGCTTCTTCGAAGGAATAAAATTTGCCAAAGCAGGGAATCATTTATTTGATATATCCGGTGCGATCGGCAGATATGCAGAAGAAAGAGGTTATGGTGTTGTAAGAGATCTATGTGGACATGGAATCGGAACAGCACTTCATGAGGCACCTGAAATTCCGAATTATGAAGTGGGACGTAAAGGTGTGAGATTAAGACCAGGTATGACACTTGCCATCGAGCCGATGATCAATATAGGAACACATGAAGTTGACTGGCTGGACGATGACTGGACAGTTGTAACAAGAGATGGTTCTTTATCGGCACATTATGAGAATACGATATTGATCACCGAAGGCGAACCTAGAATTCTGTCCTTAACCTGTGAGAATGAATAGACTTATATAAGTAAGAGGAAACAGATATGGTGATGTATGAAGCAGGCATGCTTGCAAGATCAAAAGCCGGACATGATAAAGCAAAGATGTATATCATAAAAGAAGTGGACGATACATATGTATATCTGGTGGATGGACGAATCAGAACACTCGTCCATCCTAAAAAAAAGAAAAAAAAACATGTGCAGATCGTTCATGGCACATATAATATGAAAGAACTTGATGATGCAGGCATAAGAAAGTTAATTAAGGATTGGATGAAAGAAGAAAAGTAGGAGGAAGATAGAATGTCAAAGGCTGACGTTATTGAAATTGAAGGAACTGTAGTAGAAAAACTGCCAAACGCAATGTTTCAGGTAGAACTTGAGAATGGACATCAGGTATTAGCTCATATCAGCGGTAAACTGAGAATGAACTTCATCAAGATCCTGCCGGGAGATAAAGTAACATTAGAACTGTCTCCATATGACCTTTCAAAAGGAAGAATTATCTGGAGAGATAAATAAATTCAAAAAAACTATTGACTTATATTGCAAATAGATGCTATACTATATAAGCACGTTTTCTAGGCATGTTTATGCACTGAAATCTCTGAGTTGCGATTTCAAATGGAAATGTGTAGCAACAAAGGCATAGCAATGGATGAAAGGAGGATCCCCGTGAAGGTTAGATCATCAGTAAAACCAATTTGCGAAAAATGCAAAGTAATTAAAAGAAAAGGAAGCATTCGCATTATCTGCGAAAATCCAAAACACAAACAGCGTCAGGGTTAATTTCTGAAGAATGTTTGATGTATTTAGGCGGCTGATAGTGGACACGCCAGGCGGTGTGGAAACTATTTTAAATATACAAGGCGCACCCGAAAGACCGGTGATGATCCTCGTATATTGCTTCTAATGCCGGCTCGTCATTACCGCATAGCTTCCAACACTATGAGCGGTGGCCGGAAAGGGCATGATACCGAACATGCCTGGGACAAAAATACAGGTCCCCTATTAAAGACAATTAACAATGAAAGAAAATGGAGGAAATTCACATGGCTCGTATAGCAGGTGTAGACTTACCAAGAGACAAACGTGTTGAGATCGGACTGACTTATATCTACGGAATCGGTAGAACAAGCGCAACTCGTATCTTGACAGAGGCAGGAGTTAATCCTGATATTCGTTGTAGAGATCTTACAGACGATGATGTAAAGAAAATCAGTGCTGTAATCGATGAGACACAGACAGTAGAAGGTGATCTTCGTAGAGAAATCGCTCTCAACATCAAGAGATTACAGGAAATCGGATGCTATAGAGGAATCCGTCACAGAAAAGGACTTCCGGTTCGTGGTCAGAAGACTAAGACAAATGCAAGAACAAGAAAAGGTCCTAAGAGAACAGTAGCAAACAAGAAGAAATAATTTATTTGAGGAAAGAGTAGGTTAGTTTTATTATGGCAAAGAAAGTTACAAAAAAAGTGACAAAGAAACGTGTCAAGAAAAACGTTGAACACGGACAGGCTCACATCCAGTCATCTTTTAATAACACAATCGTAACATTAACAGATGCACAGGGAAATGCTCTGTCATGGGCAAGTGCAGGCGGTCTCGGATTCAGAGGTTCAAGAAAATCTACCCCTTATGCAGCTCAGATGGCAGCTGAAACAGCAGCTAAAGCAGCATTAGTACATGGTTTAAAATCAGTTGACGTAATGGTTAAAGGACCAGGTTCAGGTAGAGAAGCAGCAATTCGTGCTCTGCAGGCATGCGGAATCGATGTAACAAGTATCAGAGACGTTACACCAGTACCACACAATGGTTGCCGTCCACCAAAACGCAGAAGAGTCTAGTACTATTATTATTCACTACGTTAACGGATTGTATGTGTCCGAATTATATAGGAGGAAAACAAAAACATGGCAGTAAATAGAGTTCCGGTTCTTAAAAGATGCAGATCCCTCGGAATGGATCCAGTTTATTTAGGAATTGATAAAAAGTCTAACAGACAGTTAAAAAGAGCGAATAGAAAAATGAGCGAGTATGGTCTCCAGTTACGTGAGAAACAGAAAGCAAAATTCATCTATGGTGTATTAGAGAAACCTTTCCTGAACTACTTCAAGAAAGCATCTAAGATGAATGGTATGACAGGTGAAAACCTGATGGTACTCTTAGAGTCAAGACTTGACAACGTTGTATTCCGTCTTGGACTTGCCAGAACAAGACGTGAAGCAAGACAGATCGTTGACCACAAGCACGTGCTTGTAAACGGAAAACAGATCAACATCCCTTCATACCTTGTAAAGGCAGGAGATGTTGTAGAAATCAAAGAAGCTAAGAAAAACTCACCAAGATACAAAGAGATCGTTGAGGTTACAGGCGGACGTCTTGTTCCAGAATGGTTAGAAGCTGATCTGGAAGGTCTGAAAGGAACAGTAAAAGAACTTCCAAAACGTGAAGCAATCGATGTTCCTGTAGATGAGATGTTAATCGTCGAGTTGTATTCTAAATAATAAACCGTAACCCACAGGAGGTGGACTTAGTGTTTGATTTTAATAAACCCAATATTGAAATAACTGATATTTCAGATGATAAGAAATATGGTAGATTCGTTGTAGAACCTCTTGAAAGAGGTTATGGTACAACATTAGGTAATTCTCTTAGAAGAATTATGCTTTCATCTTTGCCTGGTTCAGCAATCAGCCAGGTTAAGATCGATGGTGTACTTCATGAATTCAGTTCTATTCCGGGTGTTAAGGAAGATGTCACAGAGATCATCATGAACCTGAAATCTCTGGCAATCAAAAACACATCTGAATCTGATGAGCCTAAGACTGCTTATATTGAGTTCGAAGGCGAAGGAGTTGTAACAGCAGCTGACATTCAGGTGGATCAGGATATTGAAATCATGAACCCGGAGACTGTAATCGCTACATTAAACGGCGGTGCAGACAGCAAATTGTATATGGAACTTACCATTACAAATGGAAGAGGCTACGTGAGTGCTGATAAGAATAAGAATGACGAACTGCCAATCGCAGTGATTCCAATTGATTCTATCTACACTCCAGTGGAACGAGTGAACCTTACAGTAGAGAATACCCGTGTCGGACAGATTACAGACTTTGATAAACTTACACTGGATGTATACACGAACGGCACACTGCTTCCGGATGAAGCTGTAAGTTTGGCTGCAAAGGTACTTAGTGAACATCTGAAACTCTTTATTGATCTGTCAGAAGTAGCACAGGCTGCTGAAGTTATGATTGAAAAAGAAGACGATGAAAAAGAAAAAGTTCTTGAGATGAGCATTGACGAACTTGAACTTTCTGTTCGTTCATACAATTGCCTGAAGAGAGCTGGTATCAATACAGTTGAAGAACTGACAAACAGAACACCGGAAGATATGATGAAAGTACGTAACCTTGGACGTAAGTCTCTGGAAGAAGTACTTGCAAAATTAGATGAGTTAGGCTTAAGCCTCAGCAAAGGTGAAGAATAATCTGTCAGTAAGCCCGTAAGTGCATGGCAGAGCATTTGGCTAGTAAGCCCGAAGAAGCATAACCAAGTGTTATAATGGAGGATATTTAAAATGGCAAAATATAGAAAACTTGGCAGAACATCAAGCCAGAGAAAAGCATTATTAAGAAACCAGGTAACAGCACTTCTGAACAACGGTAAGATCGTTACAACAGAAGCTAAGGCTAAAGAGATCCGCAAGATCGCTGAAGGACTTATCGCATTAGCTGTTAAAGAAAAAGATAACTTCGAAGAAGTTACTGTAAAAGCTAAAGTTGCCCGCAAAGATAAAGATGGCAAGAGAGTAAAAGAAGTTGTAGATGGTAAGAAAGTTACTGTATATGACGAAGTTGATAAAACAATCAAAAAGGATATGCCAAGCAGACTGCATGCTCGTCGTCAGATGCTGAAGGTTCTTTATCCTGTAAAGGAAGTTCCAACTGCACAGGCTGGAAAGAAGAAAAATACAAAAGAAGTTGATCTTGTAGCAAAATTATTCGATGAGATCGCTCCTAAGTATGCAGATCGTAACGGTGGATACACAAGAATCGTTAAGATTGGTCAGCGTAAAGGTGATGCAGCTATGGAAGTTCTGATTGAACTTGTATAGTTAGAAGTCAATAAAAATATTGAAAACCTCACACAATCATGTGTGAGGTTTTTTTCTGCATAAATGACACCGAAAAAAGACAGACAGGAAATTTCGTAAAACAGATAATCAAGATTTGTTAAAAATCTGACTATAGCGTTAAATTTACTACTATTAACAAATATGATTACAAATTATCGAATAAATGATATAATACCGATATCACATTTGAAATGAATTGCGCAAAAAACTGATAATTGCAATTCATATGTACTGTAAATTGAAAACAAACAGATGGAAGGTAGGAATAAAGAATGAGCAGACTGGAAATTGCCTCTCCAAAAAAAGCAAAGATCGTAATGGAAGGCCTTTATAAAGATCTGGAAAGAAGAATCGAATCAAGTCCTCCGGGATTATGTCCTGTAGATATGGCAAGAGCATTTCTTGAGTTATGTCATGCACAGACCTGTGGAAAATGTGTACCTTGCCGTATCGGATTAGGTCAATTGAACAATTTCATCCGTGAAGTACTGGATGGAAAAGCAACTATGAAGACGCTGGATATTATGGAGCAGACTGCACTTTCAATCATGGAATCAGCAGACTGTGCAATCGGATATGAGGCTGCTAATATGGTATACAAAGGATTGATCGGTTATCGTGATGATTACGTTGAACATATCCAGAACGGAAGATGTACCTGTACCTATAATCAGCCGGTACCATGTGTATCTTTATGTCCTGCACATGTAGATATTCCGGGATATGTTGCACTGGTAGGTGAAGGCAGATATGCAGATGCGATCCGTCTGCTGAGAAAAGATAATCCGTTCCCGACTACATGTGGATTTATCTGTGAACATCCATGTGAAGCAAGATGTAGAAGAAATATGGTGGATGATTCTATTAATATTCGTGGATTAAAACGTGTAGCAGCAGATTTTGCGGGAGAAGTTGATCCTCCGCAGTGTGCACCGGATACAGGAAAAAAGATTGCAATCCTTGGTGGAGGACCTGGTGGTTTGAGTGCAGCTTATTATCTGCAGTTAATGGGACATCAGACAACTGTATATGAGATGCTTCCGAAATTAGGAGGAATGCTTCGTTATGGTATTCCGAACTACAGACTTCCGAAAGACAGACTTGACGATGATATCCGTGCGATACTGAAGACAGGTGTACAGGTGAAAAATGGTCTGAAGATCGGTCAGGATATTACAATCCAGCAATTGAGACAGGAATACGATGTTGTTCTGATTACAATCGGGGCAAGTACAGATAAAAAATTAGGATTGGAAAATGAAGATGCAGACGGAATCCTATCAGCTGTACAGTTCCTGCGTAACGTAGGGAAGAATCAGATTATGGATTTGACAGGAAAAGAGGTTGCTGTTATCGGTGGAGGTAACGTATCCATGGATGCAGTCCGTACAGCAAAACGTCTGGGTGCCAAGAAAGTAAGTATCGTTTACAGACGAAGGGTTGCGGATATGACTGCACTTCCGGGAGAAATAGACGGAGCAGTTGCAGAAGGTATTGAATTACAGACATTGAAAGCACCGTCATCCATTGATGTAGATGAGAATCATCATGTAAAAGGAATCTATGTGACCCCTCAGATGGTGAGCTCGATCAGAGACGGAAGAGCAAGCATCAAACCTACAGGTGAAGAAGATATTTACATACCATGCGATGTATTAATCGTAGCAATCGGACAGAATATCGAAACACATCACTTTGAACAGGCTGGTATTCCGGTTGAACGTGGGAAAATTGTTACCAAAAGCACGGGCGCATTCGAGAACCTTCCGGGTGTATTTGCCGGAGGAGACTGTGCAAGCGGACCGGCTTCAGTTATTAAGGCAATTGCAGCTGCAAAAGTCGTAGCAGCTAATATTGATGAGTATCTTGGATATCATCATGAGATTTCCTGCGATGTTGAAATTCCGGAAGCGCATCTGGATGATCGTACACCTTGTGGAAGAGTAAATCTTACAGAAAGAGAAGCGTGTGAAAGAGTCTGCGATTTTGAGGCAGTGGAAAATTGTATGACAGAAAAAGAAGCGAAACAGGAAGCAGGAAGATGTCTTCGCTGTGATCACTTCGGATACGGTATATTTAAGGGAGGCAGAGAGACATTATGGTAAATCTTACAATAGATGGAAGAGAGATAACGGTAAAAGAGAATACCACGATCATGGAAGCTGCATCCCAGAATGGAATTCCAATTCCGAAACTTTGTTATTTAAAAGGAATCAATGAAATTGCGGCCTGTCGTGTCTGTGTAGTGGAATTAGAAGGAAAAGAGAAACTTATCACCTCATGCAATAATGTCGCAAAAGAAGGTATGGTCATTCATACGAACAGTCCGAAAGTCAGAAGACACAGAAGAACAACGGTAGAGCTGATCCTTTCGCAGCATGACTGTGAATGTGTTACCTGTTCCAGAAGTGGAAACTGTAGTCTTCAGACGGTTGCAAATGACCTGAATATTATAGATATTCCGTTTAAAATGGAGATTGAAAGACAGCCATGGAATAAAGAATTCCCATTGATCAGGGATTCTTCCAAGTGTATAAAATGCATGCGCTGTGTACAGGTTTGTGAAAAAGTACAGGGACTTGGTGTATGGGATGTGGAAGGAACAGGATCAAGAACTACGATCAATGTGGCTGGTCACAGGACAATAGAAGAAGCTGACTGCGCATTATGCGGACAGTGTATTACACATTGTCCGGTTGGTGCGTTAAGAGTAAGAGATGATACAGAAGATATATGGGATGCAATTGCAGATCCGGACAAGATTGTAGTTGCACAGGTAGCTCCGGCTGTCAGAACAGCATGGGGTGAGGAATTTGGACTTTCTGATGATGAAGCAACAGTTGGAAAGATCCTTGACGCTTTGAAGAGAATGGGAGTCGACTATGCTTTTGACACCACATTTTCGGCTGACTTGACAATTATGGAAGAAGGGACGGAATTTTTGCACAGATTTACTGCAGGGGAATTGAAAGAGCGTCCGATGTTTACTTCCTGTTGCCCGGGATGGCTTAGATTTATCAAATCACAGTATCCACATCTGGTGAGACAGCTTTCAACGGCGAAATCACCGCAGCAGATGTTCGGAGCTGTGATGAAGACTTACTTTGCAGAGAAGCTCGGAGTATCTCCGCAGAGGATTTACACAGTATCAGTAATGCCATGTGTGGCAAAAAAAGAAGAAAAGGAGATGGAACTGTTCTATCAGGAATATGAAGGACATGATGTTGATACGGTTATTACGACGAGAGAACTGACAAAGATGATCAAATCAGCGCATATCAGTCCGGATACACTGTCAGATATAGAAAGTGACCGGCCGATGCAGGATGGAACAGGAGCAGGTGTAATTTTTGGTGCAACAGGAGGTGTCATGGAGGCAGCTCTTCGTACGGCATACTATCTACTTAAGAGTGAGAATCCGCCGGAAGATGCATTTAAAGCGGTAAGAAGTACAGGATTCAATGAGAATGAGGGAATCCAGGAGGCGGATTTCCAGATTGACAATGTAACTGTCAGAACGGCTGCAGTTAGTGGTCTAGGCAATGCACGGGCACTTCTGGACCGTATTAACAAAGGGGAAGTACATTACGACTTCGTAGAAGTCATGGCTTGTCCCGGAGGATGTGTAGGCGGCGGTGGACAGCCGATTCATGATGGAAGGGAGATGGCATACGAAAGAGGACGTAAACTCTATCATCTGGATGAGAATGCAAAACGCAGATTTTCGCATGAAAATCATGATGTACAAAAAATGTATGAAGAATATTTTGTAAAACCAAATTCGCCGAAATCACACATGCTGTTACATACTGAGCACAATTTGGAACGTTTTTAAATATCAATGTGTACAGAAGAAGCTGCCTGTGGCAGCTTCTTTGTGTATAGTGAAAGAGGTGGTAAAAGCAACCTGTTAAAGAATTATCAAATATGTGAAAAAAATATCAAAAACATATTGACAAAGAATTAACAAATGGTTATACTAAAACCATCGAAAACAAACAAAAACTCACAGGAGGATAATCAACATGGCGACAAAGAAAAAAGAGAATGTAGTACCAGAGATTATTGACAACGTAGAAGCTCTCGAAGCTAAGATGAAAGCAATGAGAGAAGCTCAGAAAAAATTTGCTACCTATACACAGGAACAGGTAGACAAGATCTTTTTTGAAGCAGCAATGGCAGCAAATAAGATGCGTATCCCACTTGCTAAGATGGCAGTAGAGGAGACAGGACGTGGACTTGTAGAAGACAAGATCATCAAAAATCATTACGCAGCAGAGTATATTTATAATAAGTATAAAAATGACAAGACATGTGGTGTGATTGAAGAAGACAAAGCATACGGAATTAAAAAGATTGCAGAACCAGTTGGTCTGGTAGCAGCCGTTATCCCAACTACAAACCCTACATCAACAGCAATCTTTAAGACACTGATCTGTTTGAAAACAAGAAATGCAATCATCATCAGTCCACATCCGGCAGCAAAGGCATGTACAATTGCGGCAGCGAAAGTTGTTCTTGATGCAGCAGTAAAAGCCGGAGCACCGGAAGGAATCATCGGATGGATCGATGTTCCGTCATTAGAGCTGACAACAACAGTTATGAAAGATGCTGATGAGATCCTTGCAACAGGTGGTCCTGGAATGGTTAAATCTGCATATTCTTCAGGAAAACCGGCACTTGGTGTTGGACCTGGTAACACACCTGTTATCATTGATGATTCCGCAGATATTAAGATGGCAGTTAACTCCATCATCCATTCTAAGACATTTGACAATGGTATGATCTGTGCTTCTGAACAGTCAGTAACTGTACTGGACAGCATCTATGATGAAGTTAAGAAAGAATTTGCATACCGTGGATGCTACTTCCTTAAGAAGGGAGAAGAACTTGATAAAGTCCGCAAGACAATTATCATTAACGGTGCGTTAAATAATAAGATTCCTGGAAAATCAGCATATGAGATTGCAAAATTAGCCGGTGTAGATGTACCGAAAGCTACAAAGATCCTGATCGGAGAAGTAGAATCTGTTGATATTTCAGAAGAATTTGCACATGAGAAATTATCTCCTGTACTGGCTATGTACAGAGCTAAGACATTTGATGAGGCTCTTGCAAAAGCTGAGCAGCTTGTTGCAGATGGTGGATACGGACATACATCATCACTTTACATCCACCCATCACAGACAGAAAAGATTGAGAAACATCAGCAGGCTATGAAGACTTGCCGTATCCTGATCAATACACCTTCATCACAGGGTGGTATCGGAGACCTTTACAACTTCGGACTTGCTCCATCTCTTACACTTGGATGTGGTTCTTGGGGAGGAAACTCTGTATCTGAGAACGTAGGTGTGAAACACCTGATCAATATCAAGACAGTTGCAGAGAGGAGAGAAAACATGCTGTGGTTTAGAACACCTGAGAAAGTATACTTTAAGAAAGGCTGCATGCCTGTAGCATTAGATGAACTCGGAACTGTAATGCATAAGAAGAAAGCGTTCATCGTAACAGACAGTTTCCTGTACAAGAATGGTTATGTAAAACCGATCGAAGATAAATTAGATCAGATGGGAATCCAGCATACATGCTTCTTTGAAGTTGCTCCAGACCCAACTCTGCAGTGCGCTAGAAGAGGTGTAGAACAGATCAGAGCATTTGAGCCAGATACGATCATCGCTCTTGGTGGTGGATCCGCAATGGATGCCGGAAAGATTATGTGGTTAATGTATGAGCATCCGGAAGCAAAATTCGAAGATATGGCTATGGACTTCATGGATATCCGTAAGAGAGTATACACATTCCCTAAGATGGGAGAAAAAGCTTACTTTATAGCTATCCCAACATCTTCAGGAACAGGTTCAGAAGTAACTCCATTCGCAATCATCACAGATGCTGATACAGGAGTAAAATGGCCTATCACAGACTACGAATTAATGCCAAACATGGCTATCGTAGATGTTGACAATGCAATGACAGCACCTAAGGGACTGACAAGTGCATCTGGTATCGACGTAATGACACATGCAATCGAAGCATATGTATCTATCATGGCTACAGACTTTACAGATGGTCTTGCTATGAAGGCAGTAAAAGCAGTATTTGATTACTTACCATCTGCATATGAGAATGGTGCTAATGATCCAATCGCAAGAGAGAAGATGGCTAACGCTTCATGCATGGCTGGTATGGCATTCGCAAATGCATTCCTTGGACTGAACCACTCTATGGCTCACAAACTTGGTGCATTCCATCACCTGCCACACGGTATTGCTAACGCTGTAATCCTGACAGATGTAATGCGTTACAATGCTGCAGAAGTACCTACAAGAATGGGAACATTCTCTCAGTATCAGTATCCACATGCACTTGCAAGATACGCAGAATTAGGACGTTTTGCAGGATGCAAAGGTAAGACAGATGAAGAAGTATTTGAGAACTTCATCGCTAAACTGGAAGAACTCAAAGAGAAGATTGGCATTAAGAAGACAATCAAAGATTACGGTGTAGATGAGAAATACTTCCTGGATACATTGGATGATATGACAGAGCAGGCATTCAACGACCAGTGTACAGGAGCTAACCCAAGATATCCTCTTATGAGTGAGATGAAAGAAATCTACCTGAAATGCTATTATGGAAAATAAAAAGGCGTAAATATAATATCCATGAGTTTTTGTTTGTAGATTGGATAATGTATTGAGCATAGGAAAAGTGCAGCGTTTGACGTTGCACTTTTTCTTATGTCAAAATATTGATAAAAAAATAACAATAAATATGCAGGGTGAAAAATAGTGAAAAAAATATCAAAAACTATTTAAAAATCTGACAATAAGGTATATAATACAGATAACAAGAAGGAAAAGGGCAAAAGATTCAATAAAAAGGAGGAATCTGTATGAAGCTCGAAAAGAAGAATTTGATCGTAGAGAGACCTTACAAATCAGTTTATAAGACCGAGGAGGGTGTTGTTAAAATATTTGTAACAGATCATCCAAAGTCAGCAGTATTTAATGAAGCATTGAATACTGTGAAAGTTGAAGAAACAGGATTGGATATTCCGAAACTAAAAGAGGTAACTCAGATTAATGGGGAATGGGCGCTGGTCATTGAGAACCGGGAAGGAAAAACTTTGGAAGAAATGATGAAAATTGACCGTGCCAATCTTGAAAAATATATGTCAGATTTTGTAGATCTTCAGCTGAAAGTACAGAGTAAAACGGCAGAAACATTACCGAAATTAAAAGATAAACTCGCAAATAAGATAAGAAATCTGAAAGTTTTGGATGCAACAGAGCGTTATGAACTTTTGACTAGATTGGAATCTATGCCGAGACATACAAAATTGTGTCATGGTGATTTTAATCCAAGTAACGTAATTGTTGAAAAGAACGGAAAGATGACTGTGATTGACTGGGCACATGCTTCACAGGGAAATGCAAGCGCAGATGCGGCAATGACATATTTGCTGTTTGCATTACACGATCAGGAGAGTGCAGATCTTTATCTTAAGTTATTCTGTAAGAAAAGCGATACCGCAAGACAGTATGTAGAACAATGGCTTCCAATTGTTGCTGCCGCAGAACTTGAGAAAGATATCCGGCTGGAAAAAGATTTTCTGATGAAATGGATCGATGTTATGGAGTATGA
This sequence comes from Dorea amylophila, assembly GCF_025567265.1. Lineage (NCBI taxonomy): Bacteria > Bacillati > Bacillota > Clostridia > Lachnospirales > Lachnospiraceae > Dorea > Dorea amylophila. Next base: position 66,670 of record NZ_JAOQJW010000015.1, read on the forward strand.
ATAAATCGTACAAAAAATAAGCCTCCGAACGAGGCTTATTTTTTATTTCATAATATACATAAGAGACAAAATCAACTGCTAAAAATCAGAAAAATACATTTCCACCAATATTTATACCAGATACGCCGGTAGATGCTGAGCGGAACTGTAAACAGTTTATAACTGCAGAATGTCTTGCGCCGCCAAGTGCTGCCTGGGCAACAGAATAAGCAGTTGAGGAAGCACCTTTGCTGAGAACACGGTTCAATGAACCGTTCCAGGTTGGGGCAAACTGACCGGACTGGTAAATGACTGCGCGCAAATTGTTCGGATATGCCGGACTTGCCACACGGTTCATTATAACAGTTGCAACGGCTAACATTCCGTCATAACCGCCTGCTTCACACTGGAGAATTGCCGCTAACAGGGCAACATCTGTGGTTGAAGCCGGAGTTGAATTACCATTATTAACAGTTGGAGAATTAGTGTTGGTATTGGTGTTGGTAGTGTTGTTCTTATTTGTGTTATTTGTATTTGTTGATGCTGTCTGATTATTTTTATTCGCGTTATTCGTATTGGTATTAGTGTTGCTTGTCTCAGTATTTTTTGCGTCATCTGCCTTTACAGATCCTGAGACTTCATCGTTCTGTGCAAGCTTTAATGCTTCCTCAGCAGCTTTGGCACGGTCTAATTGTGCCTGATAATCTGCCAGTTCCCCGGAAGTAGATGAAATTTTTGAATTTAATTCATCACGCTTGCTGGTTAATGTCTCCTGAAGGCCGGAAAGCTTGCTTTGCTGCTGTTCCAGGTCATTCTGTTTCTGTTCTACATTACTGCGAACCTGCTGTAATTCTTCCAGCATCTTTCGATCATACTGACTAATAGTGGCAACATATTCAGCCTTGTTCAGGAAATCTCCCATACTTTCTGAAGTAAGAAGAATCTGAACCAGAGATGCGCCGCCGCCTTCATACATGAATTTGATTCGGTCTTTCATCGAATCATACTGCGCTTCTTCATCAAGCTGCGCAGAAGCGAGATCCAGCTTGGATTTTTCAACCTTAGCAGATAAATCCTCAATCTGGCTTGAAGTATTGTCCAGTTCCTCACTTAAGGAAGATAACTGGCTATTCAAATCATTTAACTCACCTTTTAAACCAGAGGTGGTACTTTCCAATTCATCTGTGGAAGGTGCCGAATATACTGGAGTATTAACAGAAGCAATTGTTACGGTACAGATGGTAATTGCCAAAGCCGATCTTAATGCTCGTTTCTTTTTCATACTTATCATAAACATATCCTTTCCCTTTTTGCGAATGCGTATCTATTATACTACAAAACATAAGATAAAGCAAATTTTTGACCGGAAACATAAGAAGAGACAGAAGTTTTTTGTTTCTTTCGACAGATTAAAGGTATTTAAAACTTTATATAAACAAATCCGGAAAAGGTTTACACAGAGGAGATTTGTGTATAAAATAAATAATGAGAATGTCTAAGTGAGAGAGGAATATTTAATATGAAAAAATATGAAGAAGAAAATTATAAATATGAAAATATCTGCGATAAGATCTATCCGTGGGTAAAAACAGAGCTTACAGATTCACATGCATTGAACGGAAAACATTTTTCCAAAAAAGATGCTCCGGTAATTAGTTTTCTTGGGGATTTGAATGTTGTATTTGCAATCAAAAGGGCCGAAGATGCATATGAGATATTAAAAGACAATATGCTTCCGCCGGAATGTGATATCATAGAATTGTATCATAAGTCTTGTGAAAATCTGAACAGAGATGTAGAATTTGTAGTTGCGAATACCTGGTACGGAGGATTTGGAATTGTGGCAGACGGACATCATGAAGCAAGTTCCGTATGTTTCAAACATATCTGGCAGGTGTGTGCAGACAAATTAGAGGATGATCTGATCATTATGATTCCGAGAAAGGATGCGGTTCTTTTTGCACCTGCAGGCAATAAAGAGACTGTTCAGAAGATGATCGATCACGGGGAACAGGCTTATGAACAGGGCGAGAATAAGATCAGTAAGAATCTGTACCGGTTCTCAAGAGAAAGAAAGGAATTAGTTACATATGAAGAATAAGATCAGAATGATCGGCATGGATTTAGATGGAACTTTACTGAAGACGAATAAAGAACTGACTGCATACACGAAAGATGTACTGAAAAGAGCGGCAGAACAGGGAATCATTGTCATGCCGGCGACAGGAAGACCTTTTTCCGGTATTCCGAAAGAGCTGACCGGACTGCAGGAAATCCGTTATGCAGTTACTGCAAATGGAGCAAGAGTCATAGATATGGAGAAGAACGAGGTGATCGTGGAAGAACTTCTTGCGTATGATATTGCAGAAGTAATTTTGACTATATTTGAACGTTATGATACGTTCAGAGAGATTTACTATCATGGCATTGGATATGCATCCAAAGAGGCACTGACCAGAATTGACAAGTATCTGAATATACCGGCGATGGCGGATTATATTACGTCTACGCGTGTACCCGTGGATGATGTGAGGGCAAAGTTTGAAGAGATGAATCAGCCGGTAGATAAGATTCAGGCATTATTTACATCGGTAGAAGACCGTGATGCAGCCAGAAAAGAGATTGAAGAGGTATCTGGAATCGAGATTACCGGTGCGCTTCCGATGAATCTGGAGATTAATGCTGCAGGTGTCAATAAAGGGAAGGCAATGATCGAACTTGGGAAGGTTCTTGGCATTCCAAGAGAAGAAATCATGGCATTCGGAGATGGAAACAATGATCTGAAGATGTTAAAAGAAGTCGGAACAGGTGTGGCAATGGAGAATGCTATTCCATCGCTGAAAGAAGCAGCAGATTATGTGACACTGTCCAATGACGAAGAAGGCGTTGCGAAATTTATAGAAAAATATGTGCTGGATTAAGGAAAGGAGCGCAACATGTTAGATGTTATTAAGGTAATTATTTTGGGAATTGTGGAGGGAATCACGGAATGGCTTCCGGTCAGCAGTACGGGACATCTTATTCTGGTGGGAAATGTATTAAAGCCGAGTATGAGTGATGCATTTATGGAAATGTTCGATGTAGTGATCCAGCTGGGTGCGATCATGGCGGTTGTAGTATTGTACTTCCACAAATTGAATCCATTTTCACCGAGAAAAAGCCATAAGCAGAAGATGCTGACATGGCAGATGTGGATCAAAGTACTGATCGGCTCAGTACCTGCAGGAATAGTTGGAATACTTTTTAACGATATTCTCGATGAGATCTTTTACAAACCATTACCGGTAGCGATCATGCTGATCGTTTATGGTGTGTTATTCATCATCGTTGAGAAGCATAATGCAGGGAAGAAACCTTCTGTTACAAAGATTTCACAGCTCAGTGTCCAGATGCTGCTGTGGATTGGATTCTTCCAGATGCTTGCACTGATCCCGGGAACATCCAGATCAGGAGCTACGATTGTCGGAGCACTGCTGATCGGTGTATCAAGGGAAGTGGCAGCAGAATTTACATTCTTCCTGGCGATTCCCGCAATGTTTGGTGCCAGTCTTCTGAAACTGATCAAGTTTGGTTTCCATTTTACAGGTGCGGAGTTTGCTCTTTTGATGCTGGGATGTATCGTATCGTTTGGTCTGTCGGTCATTGCGATCAAGTTCCTGATGGGGTATATCAAGCAGCATGATTTCAAAGTGTTCGGATATTACCGTATCGTATTGGGGGCACTGATCATTCTCTGGACGATCGTTCAGACTGTAATTGCATAGAAATGTATAAGAAAACAAGTGAATGTTTCATGATTATGTGGAATTATCCACTTGTTTTTTGATTAAAACATGATAATATATTAAATATATATGTATTTTTATACACATATTGAAAAGAATGGAGGAAAAAGATTATGAAGTTAAAAAAAGTTATCAGTGTAATGCTGGTTGGTGCATGCGTATTCTCTATGGCAGCATGTGGTTCTAAAAAAGAAGAAGCAAAAAAAATCGAAAGCGCAGATGATCTGAAAGATGCAAAGATCGGTGTACAGACAGGTACAACAGGTGATATCTACTGCTCTGATGATTTTGGTGATGATCATGTAGAACGTTTTAATAAAGGTGCAGATGCAGTTCAGGCACTTGTAAAAGGTAAGATTGATGCAGTTGTTATTGATAACGAGCCTGCAAAAGCATTTGTAGATGCAAATGACGGACTGAAGATCCTCGAGACACCTTATGTAGAAGAAGATTATGCAATGTGCTTCAAAAAAGGCAACACAGAGCTGGAAGATAAATTCAACGCAGCGATCAAAGAACTGAAAGAAGACGGAACATTTGACAAGATCATCGGATATTATATCGATGGAACAGAAGATAAAGGATATGAGTCTCCGGCAGATGCTGACCATTCCAATGGCAAACTTGTAATGGCAACAAATGCTGCATTTGAGCCATATGAATATTATGAGAATGACAAGATTGTTGGTGTTGATGCTGATTTCGCGAAGGCAATTGCTGACAAGCTTGGCATGGAACTGACAATCAATGATATGGAATTTGATTCTATCATCGCAGCAGTAGACAGTGGAAAAGCTGATTTTGGTGCAGCAGGTATGACAGTTACAGATGAAAGAAAACAGCAGGTAGATTTCTCAGATTCATATTACACAGGAAAACAGATGATTATTGTAAAAAAATAATCAGAAAAGAATAGGATGAGAACATGCAGGAATTAAAAAAAGAATTTATTCTGAATTTTATAGAGGATAATCGTTGGAAATATATTGTGGACGGTTTGAAAATTACGCTGATCGTTACGATATTTGCGGTATTGATTGGTGTCCTTTTGGGATTTTTAATTGCGATTGTCCGTACGACACATGATAAGACCGGCAAATTAAAGATATTGAATGCAATCTGTAAGGTATATCTGACTGTGATCCGTGGGACTCCGGTTGTTGTACAGCTGATGATCATTTACTTTATCATATTCGGAAGTGTGGATATCAGTAAGGTACTGGTTGCGATCATTGCATTTGGTATTAACTCAGGTGCATATGTTGCAGAGATTTTCCGTTCCGGTATCATGTCAATCGATAACGGACAGTTTGAAGCAGGACGAAGTCTGGGATTCAATTATGCTCAGACAATGATGTACATCATTATGCCGCAGGCATTCAAGAATGTACTTCCGACACTTTGTAATGAATTCATTTCTTTATTGAAAGAGACTTCTGTATCCGGTTATATTGCGTTACAGGATCTGACGAAGGGCGGGGACATTATCCGAAGCCGTACATATGATGCATTCATGCCGCTGATCGCCGTTGCGCTGATCTATCTGGCAATGGTAATGATCTTTACCAAGCTTGTCAGCTTACTGGAGAGGAGGTTGAGAAACAGTGACCACTAAGAATGATGATGTGCTGATCAAAGTAGAAGGTCTGCACAAGATATACGGAGATTTTCATGCACTGAATGGAATCAATGAAGAGATTCACAAGGGAGAAGTGGTCGTTGTCGTAGGACCATCCGGTTCCGGTAAGTCAACGTTCCTGCGTTCTCTGAATCTTCTTGAGGTTCCGGATCAGGGTCATATCTATTTTGAAGGTGTGGATATTACAGATAAGCATGTGGATATCAACAAGCACCGTCAGAAGATGGGAATGGTGTTCCAGCATTTTAATTTATTCCCGCACAAGACAATCAAGGAAAATATCACGCTTGCTCCGATCAAGCTTCTTGGAAAGAGCAAGGAAGAGGCAGATAAAAGAGCAATGGAACTTCTGGAAAGAGTAGGACTTGCCGAGAAGGCGGATTCTTATCCATCCCAGTTATCCGGCGGTCAGAAGCAGAGAATCGCGATCGTGCGTTCCCTGGCAATGGATCCGGATGTGATCCTGTTCGATGAACCGACATCGGCTCTTGACCCGGAGATGGTAGGAGAAGTTCTGGAGTTGATGAAACAGCTCGCAAGAGAAGGTATGACGATGGTTGTGGTAACACACGAGATGGGATTTGCCAAGGAGGTTGGTTCCAGGGTTATCTTTATAGATTCCGGAGAGATCAAAGAACAGGCAAAACCAGATGAATTCTTCGATCATCCGAAGGATCCGCGGTTGCAGGAATTTTTATCAAAGATTTTATAATACAGAATGGAAAAAGGAAATATATCATGTAAATGTTTTCTCCCGCTGTGCGGTAAGAAAGATATTACATGATATGTTTCCTTTTTTATTTCAAACTATACTTTGCAACAACTGTCCCGTTCAATCAGATGGTGGGGAACGATGATCTTGGTTGCAGGCAGGTTTGGATTTTCTATGTGGTTGATGATCTGCGAGGCGGCTTCACTTCCAAGCTGACCGGCTCCGATGTCAATTGAGGTTAATTGCGGGGAGGTCAGTCTTGCAAACAGAGAGTTGTTGAAAGATATGATGGACAGATCTTCCGGGATGGACAGATTGGTTTCCAGGCAGACTCGTTCTAAAGAGACGGCGAGGATATCATCGCTGACCAGAATTGCTGTCGGGCGGTCTTCCTGCAGCAGAAGTCTGCGTATGGCTTCTTCATTATTCTCTGATGCATTCTTTACTTCCGTACAGTATTCCGGACGGACAGGAAGCTGATGGCTTGCGAGTGCAAGCTGGTAACCGGCCTTACGGTCGGCAGAGAACATCAGGGAACTGTCGGAACCAAGGTAGGCGATCCGGCGGTGCCCAAGCTGGTACAGGTATTCCGTTGCTTCACGGCCGGCAAGCAGATTGTCATTGTCAATATAGATCGTCTGATTGGTGTACTGTGTTGCTTTTCCGATAAGAATATATAAAAGACCTTCGTTAAAGAGGTAATCGATAACAGGGTCTTCTTTTTTGGAATACAGTACGATGAAACCGTCTACTTTGCCGCTTCGGGACATAGACCGGACAGCGTCAAGAATCTCAGCTTCATCCTGGCCGGTTACAATTGTCGTCATATACTGCCTGCCGTTACAGTAATGGCTGATTCCCTGGACCGCTTCCAGATAGAAGGAGTTCTCATAGACTTCTTTGGCAGAAGCAGGGAGAATGATGCCGATCGTACGTGAATTCTGTGAAGCGAGATTGCTTGCTTGAAAATTCGGTTCATATCCAAGTTCTATCATAGCTTTTCTGACACGTTCTTTTGTCTCTTCGCTGATAGAAGGATTATTTTTGCAGGTTCTGGATACGGTGGAAGGGGATACACCTGCCAGCGCAGCCACATCTTTAATTGTTACTGCCATGTAAGTAACCTCCGTTAGAGTTATATTTTCGTAGCTTTTGGATTTTTCTTATATTTTACAGCAAACAAATCAATATTGCAATTGAATTGCGGAAATACAATGCAAACGTATGCATTGGCGCAGTGGAAAATTGCACAAAAAAGGCGCGATTAAATTGTGAAAAAGGTAGAATTAAGTTCCGTAATCGAAATATAGATTGAAAACTATGCAAAACTTGACTATAATTAACGCAAACGGTTGCATAAATAAATGTAATAAGAAAACATGAGGAGGTTTCGTTGGGAACGAGAATAAGGGTAAAAATATACCACAAGTAATTCTTGCACCGTTAACCGGAAAGGCAGTGCCGTTAAGTGAAGTCCCGGATTCGGTATTTTCTGAGAAAGTCTTAGGTGACGGAGTTGCAATTATTCCGGCAGACGGTAAGATTGTAAGCCCGGTAGACGGAGAGATATCAACAGTGGCAGAAACGCGGTATCTATTATGAATGGACCTGGATCAGCGCCAAGACCGGCTATGGAAAATACGATGAAGGAATGGCGTTGCTCAGTAAGAAACCAATCGCACGGGTACAGCAGTTTCTGACCAGTAAGACGGATGATTACGAGAACTGGAAGACGAGACGTATCCTCGGCATACAGCCGGAAGGAAGCAGTGGCTGGTTCTTTACCATTCATATGGGATGGTGGAATGATGAGGAAGAACCATTTGTTGATCAGTGGAAATGTATACAGGAGACATTGAAAGATCCAAAATACCGGGAAGGAACTATCTGGCTGATGGGAGATTTTAACAGTCAGGATGATGTCCGCACTTCGAACGTTATCTGTAACGGAAAGAATGCACCGGTCGTATCGGATCATTACGGAGTTATGATAACGGTATAACAGATCGGTTTATAATGAAAGAAAATCAAAACAATAAGAAAAGAAGAGGGAAAGAAAGATGAGCGAGAGAGCAGCAGGCATACTCATGCCGATCAGCAGCCTTCCATCGGAATACGGAATCGGCTGTTTTTCAAAGAGTGCATATGAATTTGTGGACTGGCTAAAAAAAGCAGGACAGAGCTACTGGCAGATTCTGCCGCTTGGTCCTACAAGCTACGGAGATTCTCCGTATCAGTCGTTTTCAACATTTGCGGGCAATCCATATTTCATCAGTCTGGAGGCACTGGTGGAAGAAGGCGTTCTGACAAAAGCAGAATGTGAAGCTGTAGACTGGGGAAAAGTAAAAGGGAGTATTGATTATAAAAAGATTTACGAAGGACGTTATCCGCTTCTTCGAAAAGCTTACGAAAGAAGTAATGTACATGAGAATGCAGCGTATCAGCAGTTCGTAAAAGAGAACAGCTGGTGGCTGTCAGATTATGCATTATTCATGGCGGTAAAAGACAGATTTGACGGCGTGGAATGGAAATTGTGGGCAGATGATATCAAGCTGCGCTGGGGACCTGCGATGGATTATTACCGTGAAGAACTGTATTTTGATATCGAATTCCATCAGTATATGCAGTTCAAGTTCTATGAACAGTGGATGCAGTTAAAAACCTATGCGAACAAAAAAGGCATTCAGATCATCGGTGATATCCCGATTTATGTTGCAATGGACAGCGCAGATACCTGGGCACATCCGGAATTGTTCCAGTTAGATGAGGAAAATGTACCGGTTGCTGTTGCAGGATGTCCGCCGGACGGATTCTCCGCAACCGGACAATTATGGGGAAATCCACTCTACCGCTGGGGATATCATAAAGAAACAGGATATCAGTGGTGGATATCTCGTCTGGCATATGTGTTCCGCCTGTACGATGTGGTAAGAATCGATCATTTCCGTGGATTTGATGAGTATTTCTCTATTCCATATGGGGCAGAGACGGCGGTAGACGGACACTGGGAAAAAGGACCGGGCATGGATCTGTTCTGGAAAGTAAGAGAAACACTGGGTGAAAAACCGGTCATCGCAGAAGATCTTGGATATGTTACGGACAGTGTACGTGAGCTGGTAAGGGACAGCGGATTCCCGGGTATGAAGGTTCTGGAATTTGCATTTGACTCGAGAGATTCGGGATGTGCGAATGACTATTTGCCACATAACTATCCGGTGAACAGTGTCGCTTATACAGGAACACATGACAATGAGACGCTTGCAGGCTGGTGGGGAAGCATCAGTAAGGATGAGCAGAAGCTGACCCGCGAGTATCTCTGTGATACTTACACACCGGAAGCAGAACTGAATAAGCCGTTGATCAGCCTGATCATGAGAAGTGCCGCAAAATGGTGCGTGATCCCGATGCAGGATTACCTGGGTCTTGATAACAAGTGCCGTATGAATACACCGTCAACGGTCGGAACGAACTGGAAATGGAGAATCCGCAAGAATCAATTATCTGTGAAATTACAGAAAGAGATCTATGCAGTGACATTGCGTTACGGAAGAATGAACTGGATGGAAGAAGTTGAAGAAGCAGCGGACAGAGAAGAATAGAGAGTATCCTGTCTGGGAGCAGAAATAAAAAGGGCAGATATCTGTATAATGATATCTGCCTTTTGCTATTCGTATACTTTCATAGGTTCTCTTCAAATTAGATAGGAAGTTCAAGATAGATATCTTTTCCTTCTTTGATAGAGATGACTACTTTGCCATGTTTAATTGTAGTAACAGCACCCTGAACGCTTGCAACAGGTGCGGCTTCGGCAGGAACTTCCTCTTCAGCAGGAGCTTCTTCTGCTGCTAAATCGTCATCTGATTTGAATCCTTCTACGTTATCTGCTGTCAGTGGACAGAGGGAATCACTTGTTTTTGTTAATTTTGCCCCAAGAACCTGTCCGATCTTCAGACATCCGTCAAGATTTAAAAGACCTGAATCTACTAATTCATCGAAGATTGCAGGATCCTCTAAGTTTGCCGGTTCAATTGTAATTCCGCCTTCTGCTCTACAGCATAATACGGCAGGATCATTTGCATGTGCTTTCGCTGTTTCAGCTGTAATTGACATACCGAATACCTCCTAAATATTCATATTTATTTTCTATGAATAGTATAGACTTTTCTAATTAAATTTTCCAATTGCTTTTTCCGATAAAAGACAGCTGGAATAGATAACCTCTATAGAACAAAGAAATAAGAATCAGCTTAAAAAATATATAGAATCTTTCTATAAGTATATGAGAATAACCAATTGGAAATATAAAGGAAACAGGAATATAATAATATCAAACGATAATATTGTTAGTGGCAGGGATCAGCCACATTCCCTTCTCTTAAAGCCCTTTTCCTGAGGATGTCGATATCGGGACGACATTTCCAGGAAAAGGGCTTTGACGTTATATAGAATGATAAGTTATAATGAATCATATGTTCGAGAAAGTAAAATAAATGGGGAAGCAATAGAAAATGAAAAATACAGAAAAAAAAGATGAAGACCTTGTTAAGATCGTACAACCTCTAGTGGACTGGTACCGCGAGAATAAAAGAGATCTTCCGTGGCGCCATAACCCGGACGCTTACCGGGTGTGGATATCCGAGATTATGCTGCAGCAGACAAGGGTGGAAGCTGTAAAAGGATATTACGACCGCTTTTTAAAAGCACTTCCGACAGTGAAGGATCTCGCAGAAGCAGAAGAGGATAAACTCCTGAAGCTATGGGAAGGTCTTGGATATTATAACCGTGTCAGGAATATGCAGAAGGCAGCACAGCAGATCATGGTTGATCATGAAGGCATATTTCCGGATACTTATGAAGAAATTCTGCAATTGAAAGGAATCGGCAATTACACGGCGGGGGCTATCAGCGCATTTGCATACGGAATCCCGAAGCCGGCAGTGGATGGTAACGTACTCCGGGTGATTTCCAGGATCACCGGAAGTTATGAAGATATCATGAAGCAGAGTGTCCGCAAGAAGATTGAAAACACACTGGAACAGGTGATACCATCCGATGCTGCCAGTGATTTCAATCAGGGACTGATCGAGCTGGGAGCAATCGTGTGTGTGCCGAACGGAGAACCGAAATGTGAGGAATGTCCGGTAAAAGAATATTGTATTGCGTGCAAGGAGAAGCTAACGACAGAGATACCGGTAAAGAAAAAGGCAAAAACCAGAAAGATCGAAGAAAGAACCATTCTGATATTCAAAGACGGTAAGCGGATTGCAATCCGGAAGCGCCCGGCAAAAGGTCTGCTGGCAGGACTGTATGAATTTCCGAATGTGGAAGGTAAGCTTTCGATGGACGAAGTTACGGAGTACAGCAAGACGATCGGTCTGATGCCGGTACGTGTGCAGGAACTTCCGGAAGCAAAGCATATCTTCAGTCATATCGAATGGCATATGACAGGATATGAGGTGATCGTAGATGAGCTGGAGAAGACGAATGAGGAAGGATTTCTGTTTATTCATCCGGAGGAGATCAGGAAGGAGTATTCGATTCCGTCGGCGTTTGAAAAGTATACAGGGTATGCGGGGATTGAACGGTAGTGATTGGAAAAACAATGGAAATTAAAAAGATGCAGATAACTGTCAGTTATATAACAGTTACCTGCATCTTTCTATAGATTCATAATTATTCATATTACGTCGGCTGTTGGGAAAGCTTAGGAGCTTTCTTGTCTGCTGCAACATATACGAATGGATAGATAATGCATGCCATCGTAACAGCTGCGATCACATCGGTCACGGAATGCTGCTTTAAGAACATTGTGGACAGAATGATAAGTGCAGCCAGAATGTAAGCGCTGATCTGGATCCATCTGTGCTTTTTCAGATCATTACTATGTGAGATGGCAATGCCTGCACCGATAGAGTTGAATACATGGATGCTTGGAAGCACGTTCGTCGGTGTATCTGTTTTATACAGAACTTTTACCATATCGGTAAATATATTGTCTCGTGGAAATACAGTTGGCCTTAAATTTAATGCATTTGGAAAGACCGTACATATGATCAGGAAGATTGTCATACCTGAAAATAAAAAAGCACATAGTCTGTAAAATCCCCATTTATCCTTAATCAGGAAATAAGCCACAGTCACAGCAATGAATATGAACCACAACAAATAAGGGATAATAAAATATTCAATAAACGGAATATGATTATCAATTGGAGAGTGTATCATATAATGTCGTGCATCTGTGCGCTTTTCAAGGTAAACAAACCATGGCATATAGATCAGAAAGTATGATAATACCCATGCATGACGGTACTTCTTCAAAAAACTCTTTGCTTTATCAATGGCTTTCATATGAACTACCCCTTTTTAAGCCTTTGTTATTATCTTATCTCGTTTCAAAGCGCATTATAACATGAAAAAAATGAATCAACAATAATGTTCATGGAATATTAACAAAATTAATAATACATTTTCTTTTTCTCAAATATCTGCATGTCGTAAGAAAGTGTTCCTTTCTTTAACGCATCTGGTGTACGAAGTGTCCATACAGCAATCGGAAGATGCAGAATATGCTTTAAAAACCATACTTCAAATCTCGGAAGGTCTGCGAGTTTATACGAGATAAAATCAGGACGTCCGAGTACATTGCCGAGCAGATGTTTTACAATAAAAGACAGTATCCATGGTTCCGGAATATTGTCTGCAGTCAGATTGGAAGAAAGCTGACCTCTCAGGACATGTGGCGCATGGCGGCGGAACCACCAGATGCCAAGTGTGTTAAAGGACTGCACCATATAAGGACCGTTATAGTTTTTCAGGGCTTCCCATGTCTTTTCGCAGATACTGAGAGAAGATTTCGGAATCTTAAGTTCGATCAGAAGCGGCACCTGCCCGTCTACCAGAGAAAGTACATCAGAAAAAAGAGGGATGGTTTCAGTGGTATCCTGTAACCGGCAGCGCTGCAGTTCTTTTGACGGAAGTATCTCAACTGCTTCCGGGCGTCCGCAGATACGTGACAGATCATCATCGTGAAATACGACAAGTTTTCCGTCGGTTGACAGATGTACATCCAGTTCAATTCCGTATCCGTGTGAGATTGCAGCCCGGAAAGAAGAAAGGGAATTTTCCGGAATTCCCTTTTCAATACAGTGGTATCCGCGGTGTGCGAACATAGTATGGAGAAATGGGCGGATTTGCTGTTTGTGGGACAGCCTCGGCCAGATCAGATAAAAGTAGAACGATGTGAAAAATATAATAATTCCGGCAATTAGTAAACGCATAAAATAACCTCCCTGTGTACAGAATTATTTACAAGGCGTAATAATACGTAACTTCTCTTTTTCCAGATGTACATGGATGTCAGACTGCAGAAAGACCGGCTCGCCGTCGGTATGTACAGGCAGTGCGCGGTCACTGGTGATCGTGACTTCTGTGCAGGTGTCCAGAGTGATTCCACGGAAACGGGTATGCCATCCTTTGAATGCTGTCGGAAGCAGGCAGAGAACCTTAAGCCGTGTCAGTTCTGAGACAGTAATGATATTCAGTCTGTCATCGGTCCCGCTGGCGGCAGGACAGAAGTTGAATCCGCCGCCTTCATATTTCAGATTCATAACTGCTGTAAAATAGACTTTGTGATAGGTTTTTATTTCACCGGTTTCGGTTGTGACAGTCATTGTGACCGGCTTTAATGTAAGCAGTTTATGAAGTGCAACACCGAGATAGGTAAGTTTCCCAAGTTTCAGACGGTTCAGAAAAGCTTTGAGCGGCGTGACCATTACCTGATGGCAGACTGCGGCATCAAAGCCGATACCGGTACTTACGGCAAAACGCCGGTGTTTATTTTCGTAATCCAGTACTCCGACATTCATGGCGGTGTAGTGCGAAGGAGAAAGAATCTGTTCCAGAGCACTGTGGATGTCCGTCGGAAGTCCCAGACCTCTGGCAAAGTCATTTCCTGAACCAAGCGGGATATATCCCAGTGTTACTTTGTCCAGATATCTGATCCCATCGATTACTTCGTTTAAAGTACCATCTCCTCCGAGGACAACAATCGTATGAGGAGCACCGTCGGAAGTCAGATCATGCACCAGACGGGTAGCATGATGCTGATATTTCGTAAATAAAACATTATATGCGATTTCTTTTTCCAGCAAAATTTTTTCAATCTGTTTCCAGAGAAGAATCCCTCTGCCGGATCTGGCATTGGGATTGGCAATAAACGTGTACATACCGTATTCATCCTTTGCTAATTCATAGATTTCAAAATGATCAGAACAATCCGTTCAGATAAGTAGTAAGGGATCGGCGCATATTACCCTCAAAATCAGCATCGCCACTCTTTAAACACCACTCAAATACATTTCCGATTACGATCATACGGATGTCGGTTGTGATATCCTCCAGATCAGCAGGAGGGGAAATGATTCCGGCATCAATTACGCGTTTCAGATAATCGTGAACGGTGATGATCGGATATGGTCTTTCCGTACGGATCAAAGGGTTCAGGGACTGATTCTTAGGTGTATAGTAATTGGCCATAAATTCAACTCCGAGCTCTTCGCAGTAGTGAACATAATTCAAGTAAACCGAGATGATTGCCTCTTTTGTCCCGGCAGCACTGGACGGAAGATCAAGAAGATTAGGATCCATACTCGGCTGTTCTTCAATATAATAAGAAAGAAGATCATCTTTTGTCTTGAAATGATGATAAAAACTTCCATTGGAGACACCGGCTTCTTCGCAGATGTTCTTGATCGACAGCTGCTCATAACCCTGCTTTTGCAGGATCCGTTTGGCTGCCTGAAAGATCTTGGTACGTGTTTCCCTGGATTTGAGTTGTTGTTTTGAGAGTCCTTGTATTTCCTGATTCATAAGTAAAAGCCCCTTTAAGTATTTCTGTTTTTCTGATAAGTTCAAGTAGCTTCAGTATAACATAGAGAAAATACATTTTCAAGAAAACAGAGTGAACTCTGTATTATAGACGCCATTGCATACAGTGGGGAATTCAGTTATAATTATCCGCGTAATAAAGAAGTATAAATTCTTTGAATACGGCAAGAAAGGGAAAGACAAAACATATGGATATTAATCAGGTGATTACCGGGGAACTTGGAGTCAAAAGATGGCAGGTCGATGCGGCGGTAAAATTAATCGATGAAGGCAATACGATCCCGTTTATCGCAAGATATAGAAAAGAAGTCACGGGAACATTGGACGATGCTCAGCTGCGAACATTGTATGAGAGACTGGTATATCTGCGCAATCTGGAAGAAAAGAAAGAACAGGTTCTGTCAAGTATAGAGGAACAGGGAAAACTCACCGGAGAATTAAAAAAGCAGATTCTGGCAGCAGAGACGATGGTTGTGGTAGAAGATCTCTACCGTCCGTATCGTCCAAAACGCCGGACACGTGCCATGATCGCAAAGGAAAAAGGACTGGAGCCGCTTGCAGCAGTCATCACGCTTCAAAAAGCAGATAAACCGGTAGAAGTGTATGCAGAAGAATATGTGAATCCGGAAAAAGAAGTGAATTCTGTAAAAGAAGCAATTGATGGAGCAAAGGATATCATTGCCGAGTCAGTATCGGATGAAGCAGATTACAGAATCTGGATCCGTAAAGCAACCGTACAGCACGGGAAAGTAATCTCACAGGCAAAAGACGAAAATGCGGAGTCTGTATACGAGATGTATTATGATTTCGAAGAACCGGTAAACAGACTTGCCGGACACAGAGTGCTTGCATTGAACCGTGGAGAAAAAGAAAAGTTCCTTACGGTGAAGATTGAGGCACCGCAGGACGATATCTTAAGATATCTGGAAAAGAAGATGATCCACAGTGATAATCCGCATACCACACCGATCTTAAAGGAAGCGGCAGAGGACAGCTATAAGCGTCTCATTGCACCTGCGATTGAGCGTGAGATACGAAGTGACCTGACAGAGAAGGCAGAGGACGGGGCAATCAGCGTATTCAAGAAGAATCTGCATCAGCTTCTGATGCAGCCGCCAATCGTAGGACAGACTGTACTTGGATGGGATCCAGCATTCCGTACCGGCTGTAAACTTGCAGTTGTTGATCCGACCGGTAAAGTCATCGGAACAACGGTTATCTATCCGACTGCTCCGACGACACCGAAGAAAATCCAGGCATCCAAAGATTTGCTGAAAAAGATTATTGAAAAATATAACATTACATTGATCTCTGTTGGAAATGGTACCGCATCCAGAGAATCTGAGCAGTTCATTGTAGAATTATTAAAAGAGATTCCGCAGAAAGTGCAGTATGTAATTGTAAATGAAGCAGGAGCTTCCGTATATTCGGCAAGTAAGCTTGCATCGGAAGAATTCCCGAAGTTTGACGTTGGACAGAGAAGTGCGACATCCATTGCAAGAAGACTGCAGGATCCATTGGCAGAACTTGTGAAGATTGATCCGAAATCCATCGGTGTCGGACAGTATCAGCATGATATGAACCAGAAAAAGTTAAGTGAAGCTTTATCCGGTGTTGTGGAAGACTGTGTAAATAAAGTCGGAGTTGACCTGAATACGGCATCGGCACCGCTCCTTTCTTATATTTCCGGAATATCCGGAGCAATTGCTAAGAATATTGTGGCATACAGAGAAGAGAACGGAAGATTCACAGACAGAAAGCAACTTTTGAAAGTTGCAAAACTCGGACCAAAAGCCTTTGAGCAGTGCGCCGGATTCATGAGAATCCAGAATGGTACAAATCCGTTAGACGGAACTAGTGTACATCCGGAGTCCTATGAAGCTGCAGAAAAACTGCTGAAGAAACAGGGATTTTCATTGGAAGACATCAGCGGAGGAAAGCTAACCGGACTTTCCCTCACGATCAAAGACTATGCAAGACTTGCCGGGGAACTGGAGATTGGAGAGATCACCCTCCGGGATATTGTGAAAGAACTGGAAAAACCGGGACGTGACCCGCGTGACGAAATGCCGAAACCGATCTTAAGAACAGATGTCTTAGATATGAAAGACTTAAAGGAAGGCATGATCCTGAAAGGAACCGTAAGAAATGTCATTGACTTTGGTGTGTTTGTAGATATCGGAGTGCACCAGGATGGACTGGTACACATTTCCGAGATCACGGATAAGAAATTCATCAAGCATCCGCTGGAAGTGGTAAGCGTTGGCGATATCGTGGATGTAAAAGTGATGAGCGTGGATCTTAAGAAGAAGAGGATCCAGCTTACGATGAAAGGAATTTCATAATCCGGGAAAGAAAGTACGGAGAGAGGATGGAGCACATGAAAAAAAGTTGGGAAAAAATAATCAAAACCATTCTGGGAGTTCTGGTCGGCAATCTTGTATTGTCGTTTGCTGTGGCAGCGTTTATCGTGCCGAATGGGATCATTATGGGAGGTGCGACTGGTATCGGTCTTACGATCAGCCATTATTTTCAGGTGAACCTATCGATGATTATTTTGGCGATCAATGCGGTGCTGTTCGTTCTCGGTGCAGTATTTTTGGGAAAGAAGTTTGCATTGACAACGATCATCAGTTCCTTTATTTATCCAATATTTCTGTCGATGGCACAGTCCATTCCGGGAATAGACAAAGTGACGCAGGATAATGCTATGCTTGCGGCATTATATGGAGGGGTTCTCCTTGGAATCGGTATCGGACTGGTGGTAAGAGTAGGTGCTTCTACCGGTGGAACAGATATACTGGCACTTGTGTTACACAAATGGTTTCATGTCCCGGTAGCGGTATTCTTGTATATCGTAGATTTTTCGGTGCTGGGATTTCAGATGCTGTTTTCAGATTCGGAACAGATACTGTATGGTATTCTGAATTTGTTTTTAAGTACGGTTGTGCTGAACCGGGTGATGCTTCTTGGGAAGTCACAGATCCAGTTATTTGTAATTTCGGACAAATACAGAGAAATCCGTCAGAAAGTCTTAACGGATATTGATGCCGGAGTGACGATGGTAGACATCGAGACCGGTTATGGAGAGCAGAAGCAGCAGGGCGTATTATGTGTTATCCACAGCAGAAAGCTGTATTCGGTAAAAGAGGCGATTCAGGAGATCGATCCGAAAGCATTTATCACGATCACGCAGATCAATGAGGTGAGAGGACGCGGATTTACAATGGAAAAGCTGCGTTACGACGAATTGAATCTTACGAAAAACTAGACTTTACAGGTATTGTGAGTTAGAATGTTAACAAAGATTGAAGGAAGGACGAGGTATCATTTATGGAGAAATATACTGGCAAATCAATATTTAAAGGAATTGCAATTGGAAAAATATTGTTCTACCAGAAGGGAGAACAGCCTGTAAAACGTGTGAAAATAGAGGATACTGCAGAACAGATCAAACGTTACGAGGATGCACGCGCAAAGGCAGCAGAGCAGTTACAGGGACTGTATGAAAAAGCATTAAAAGAAGTCGGAGAAGCGAATGCTGCTGTATTTGAAGTACATCAGATGATGCTGGAAGATGATGATTATATTGATTCTGTTGTTAATATCATCGAGACACAGCAGGTAAACGCAGAATTTGCCGTTGCTACAACAGGAGATAACTTTGCGAAGATGTTTGCAGAGATGGAAGATGATTATTTCAAAGCGAGAGCAGCAGATGTAAAAGATATCTCGGAACGTATGGTAAATATCTTAAGTGGGAACGAAAGCGGTGGAGCCATCGGTGATGAACCTGTGATCGTTGTGGCAGAAGATCTTGCACCAAGTGAGACGGTCCAGATGGACAAGGAGAAGCTCCTTGCATTCGTAACCAGACTTGGATCTGCAAATTCACATACAGCAATCCTTGCAAGAACGATGAACATCCCGGCACTGATCGAAGTTGATATTAAAGAAGAGTGGAACGGGAAGATGGCGGTTGTAGACGGTTACACAGGAACATTCTACATTGATCCGGATGAAGAAACTTTAAAGAAAATGCAGGAAAAGAAAGAAGAAGACATCAAAGCAAGAGAACTTCTTCAGGAATTAAAAGGAAAAGAAGATATAACAGTAGACGGAAAACATATCAAATTATATGCAAATATCGGCGGTGTAAAAGATGTTACAAGTGTACTGGCCAATGATGCGGCTGGAATCGGTCTGTTCAGAAGTGAATTCTTATATCTGGAAGCGGATAATTATCCGGATGAAGAAGCACAGTTCCAGGCATACAAGACAGTAGCCGAGAACATGGCAGGTAAGAAGGTAATTGTACGTACACTGGATATCGGTGCGGACAAGCAGGTGGATTATTTCAACCTTGATCATGAAGAAAATCCGGCCATGGGATACCGTGCGATCCGTATCTGTCTGGACAGAAGAGATATCTTCCGTACACAGCTGCGGGCACTTCTTCGTGCAAGCGCATATGGTAACATTGGAATTATGTATCCAATGATCATTTCTGTAGATGAAGTGAAAGAGATCAAGAAGATCGTAGAGTCTATCAAAGCAGAACTGACAGAAAAAGGAATCGAGTACGGTGAAGTTGAACAGGGTATTATGATCGAGACACCGGCAGCAGTGATGATCAGCGATCTTCTGGCAGAGGAAGTTGACTTCTTCAGTATCGGAACAAACGACCTGACTCAGTATACACTGGCAATTGACAGACAGAACAGCAAACTTGACAATATTTATGATTCACATCATCCTGCAGTGCTCCGCATGATCCAGAAGACAATCGAGAACGGACACAAAGCAGGATGCTGGGTTGGTATCTGCGGAGAACTTGGAGCAGATATGACTTTGACAGAGACATTCCTTAAGATGGGAATCGATGAATTGTCTGTATCTCCGACATTTGTTCTTCCGATCAGAAAACTGATCCGTGAGATGAGCACAAAATAATGGTTGCATAGACGGTTATGCCGTACTATAATATGAGACGAAAGAAGATTCTTCGGGGCAGGGTGTGATTCCCAACCGGCGGTAAAGTCCGCGAACTGGTCATTGAAGAATTTCTGGTCAGAGATATCTGGACAGATGTTATCAATGTGATGATCAGCCGATCTGGTGAGATTCCGGAACCGACAGTAAAGTCTGGATGAGAGAAGGATGATATGATATTACAGAATTATCAGAATGATATGATTGCCCCGTTGCCCTTTTGGGTGACGGGGTTTTTGTCTGAAATGTGAATATCGTATGGTTCAAAATAAGAAGTTTCTTCCTTTAGAATATAATTCGGTTTAAAGGAGAAAGAAAGATGAGTACAAAAGTAATGACAAGACAAAATGAAAAAAACAGAAACAAAATCAGGACAATGGCACAGATTGGTATGTTATCGGCAATCGCAACAGTATTGATGTTGTTCGAAATTCCGCTTCCGTTCGCTCCGTCCTTCTATGAGATAGATTTCAGCGAAGTACCAATCCTGATCGGAAGCTTTGCAATGGGACCACTCGCCGGAGCGGCAATAGAACTTATCAAGATCTTACTGAACTTTGCAATCAACGGAACTATGACAGCGGGAGTCGGAGAAATCGCAAACTTCCTGATCGGCTGTTCACTGGTTGTGCCGGCCGCATTGATCTACCATAAGAAACATACCAGAACCGGAGCAGTAGCCGGAATGGCAGCGGGAACCGTATTCATGACAGTAGTCGGATGTTTTCTGAATGCCTTCGTATTACTACCGGCATATGCCAAAGCATTCGGTATGCCGATCGACGGCCTGGTTGGAATGGGAACTGCCGTAAACAAACATATCACAGACCTTAAGACTTTTGTGATGCTGGCAGTCGGACCATTCAATCTGCTGAAAGGTATACTGGTATCTTTGATCGTGTTCCTGGTTTATAAAAAAATCAGTCCGATATTGAAGATGAATGCGTAATTTGGGATTTCATTTATTAACTGGGAAGCGGCCTCTCGGTCCTTGAAGGAAACAATAGATAAGGCTTCTTGTTCAGGTTCCATACCATAAGAAACACTAAGAGAGTCAGAATCACCTAAAAGCAAAGGAACTACGCTCAAACTCGGCGTTCGCCTCAAACACGTTCGCTTCGTTCCTTTAACGGTGCTTCTGACTCTCTAATTGTTTCTAACGGCATTCCACATTCACAATAATCCTTATCTATTGTTTCCTTCAAGTCGTGACTGACAGCGGATGTTAATAAATGAAATGCCCGGAAGTGTAACCCGGTGGAGGCCACTACGGTTACGCATTTGTCATTTCATTCGTAAGGCATTTGATACACACGGAATAAAGCTTGGAAAGGTGTTCCAGTGAATGTGAAAGAGGCGTTGGTAATTCTTAAGGGGCAAAATTCTGCGTTAGGTTTTCAAAATTTGACTGTCTGAGGCGTATGCCGAGTTTCAAATTTTGAAAGCCTGCTTTTAGCAGAATTTTGCCCCTTTAGAATTGACCCGCCGATGGAACCTGAGCAGGAACGCCTTTTCAAGCTTTATTCCGGTTCGGGTATCCACAGCCTTCCTGAATTAAATCCCAATTAAATTTATTCCGCCGGGCAGATTTCCACCCAATACCCATCCGGATCATTGATAAAATAGATACCCATCTCCGGGTTTTCGAAACAGACACAATCCATTTCCTTATGGAATGCCAGTGCCGCGTCCATATCATCTGTCTGCATTGCCAGATGAATCTCATTGTCTCCGAGATCGTAAGGTCTGTCCATATCGCGCAGCCATGTGAGCTCTAATTTGTGCGGGGTGGTATCATCTCCCATGAATACCAGCTTGAAGCTTCCGTCGGCAGCTTCTGTCTCTTTTGTAATCTTAAGTCCAAGTGCTTTTTGGTAGAATTCGATAGACTTGTCAAGATCGGCAACGTTAATGTTATTGTGATAAAATGTGAATTTCATACGTTTTCCTCCATTATTGATAAAAATTAATATATTTAAGCTGTTATCAGAAAGTATATCATGAGTAGCAGAAGAAAAAAAGATGTGTTATACTTAAAGATACTGAATACAGTGATTTCAAAAAATGGAAAGGGAGAGCTTATGATAATAGAGACAAACAGTGAGAAAGAGACTTGGGATCTGGGATTTAGTCTGGGTGAAAAAGCCTGCGCAGGACAGGTGTATACATTGGTGGGAGATCTGGGTGTCGGGAAGACGATATTTACCAAAGGTCTTGCCAAAGGACTGGGGATAGATGAACCGGTCAGCAGTCCTACATTTACCATTGTGCAGATCTATGATGAAGGAAGACTTCCCTTTTATCATTTTGATGTGTACCGAATCGGTGATGTGGAAGAGATGGATGAGATTGGCTATGAAGATTACATTTACGGAGAGGGCGTCAGCCTGATCGAGTGGGCTAATCTGATTGAAGAGATATTACCGGAACATTACACAGAGATTAAGATAGAAAAGGATCTGGAAAAAGGATTCGATTACCGGAGGATTACAATATGCGAATATTAGCATTAGACAGCTCAGGACTGGTCGCCAGTGTAGCTGTAGTAGAAGACGGGGCAGTGGATGACCAGGTCATTGCCGAATATACAGTCAATTATAAGAAGACACATTCACAGACATTACTTCCGATGCTGGACGAGATCGTGAAGATGACAGAACTGGATCTGCATACCGTAGATGCGATAGCGGTAGCCGGAGGGCCGGGATCATTTACGGGACTTCGTATCGGTTCTGCAACGGCCAAGGGACTTGGACTTGCGCTTGAGAAACCACTGATTCATATTCCGACATTGGAGGGACTTGCCTGCAATTTGTGTGGAATTGCAGATGTTGTATGTCCGATTATGGATGCAAGACGCGGGCAGGTGTATGCAGGAATCTATGAATTTGACGGGCAGAAGCTTCACATACTGGAAGACCAGATGGCAGTTCCGATAGAAGAACTGGGAGAAAAGCTGAAAAAGTATTTAAAAGAAGGAAGAAGAGTAACCTTCCTTGGCGACGGGGTCCCTGTGCATAAGACAAAGATCACAGAAGAGATCCTGCCGGGAGAAGCGGTTACATTTGCGCCGGCAAATATGAACCGGCAGAGAGCTGCATCCGTAGGAACACTGGGAATGCAGTATTATAAAGAAGGAAAGATTGAAACTGCGATGGAGCATGAACCGGAGTATCTCCGTGTGTCTCAGGCAGAAAGAGAACGGAAGGAGAGAATGGAGCATGTATAGATTTCAGTGCGATTATACAGAAGGAGCACATCCTGCAATTATGCAGAGGATGATAGAGACGAATATGGAGCAGACCAACGGATATGGGCTGGATCCATACTGCGACAGTGCAAGACAGAAGATTAAGGATCTGTGTGAATGTCAGGATATGGATGTGCATTTCCTGGTAGGAGGAACACAGACCAATACAACGGTGATCAGTGCGGCACTCCGCCCATATCAGGGAGCGGTCGCAGCGGTAAGCGGGCATATCAATGTACATGAGACAGGGGCAATTGAAGCAACCGGACATAAAGTACTGCCGCTTCCAAGTGAAGATGGAAAGATTGCTGCCGCACAAGTAGAAGAGATGTGCCATGCTCACTGGACGGATGGAAGTCAGGAGCATATGGTACAGCCGGGGATGGTATACATTTCCCATCCGACGGAAAACGGAACACTGTATACAAAGAAGGAATTAGCGGATCTGCATGAAGTATGCAGAAAATATGGTATGTTATTGTTTCTTGACGGAGCACGTCTGGGATATGGGCTGATGGCAGAGACAAATGATATCACACTTGCAGATCTTGCAAAGTATACAGATGTATTTTATATCGGTGGAACTAAGGTGGGCGCATTATTTGGTGAAGCTGTTGTGATCACTAACCGGGCATTGAAGAAAGATTTTCGCTATATGATCAAGCAGAATGGCGGAATGCTGGCAAAAGGACGTCTTCTTGGTATTCAGTTCGATACGCTGTTTACGGATGATCTTTATTTTAAGATATCCGCACATGCAGACGAATTGGCAATGAAGCTTAAAAAGATATTTCTGGAAAAAGGATATAGTCTGCGTTACGATTCCTATACGAATCAGCAGTTTCCGATCCTTCCGGACAGCCATATCGAAAAATTAAAAGAAAAATATGTATTT
Organism: Dorea amylophila; assembly: GCF_025567265.1. NCBI lineage: Bacteria > Bacillati > Bacillota > Clostridia > Lachnospirales > Lachnospiraceae > Dorea > Dorea amylophila. Next base: position 90,811 of record NZ_JAOQJW010000015.1, read on the forward strand.
GAATTCTGGGAGAAGGTATCGGATACCGAAAGCGCAGTCAGATTCTGCACAAGCTGGGCGACAAAATCGGAAGTGGTAGATGAATTGATAAGGGATATCATGGCATGTTAGAAAATCAGATGGAATCAGATAAAATGATCGAAATAAGTGAGGCTGATTTTCCGGAACTTCCGGAGATTGCTGCATTGGAAAGAGAGATATTTCCTGATGCATGGAGTCTGAAAAGTCTGGAAGAGACGTGGAAGCAGAAGAATGCCGCAATATTTGTGGCAAAGACAAAAGAAGGAATGGCCGGCTATCTTATCTTCTATTACGTATTAGAGGAAGGTGAAATTGCAAGGATTGCAACGGCACATTCTGTGCGCAGACAAGGGGCAGCCAGTCAGATGTTCCGGAAACTGCTTGACTTCTGTCGGGAGCAGAAGATAACAAGAATCATGCTGGAAGTAAGAGAAAACAATGAAGCTGCCAGACAATTCTATGGAAAATGTGGATTTACGAAAGATGGGATCCGCAGGGATTACTATGAGAATCCCAAAGAAAATGCTGTTTTGATGTCCGTAAATCTGTAGGAAACAATGGTAATTCTTACAGCACTTTCCACTGGTCAGCATACAGATGAAAAGCTATAATATAGGCGTAACTGAGAAAATTACAGACAGAGAATAATGAAAAGAAAACGATGTAATGTATGAAAAACACCGGAAAAAACGGTGACAGGATTACAGGAGGAATGGTATGCGCCAGTTTAAGGAACGGACAAGAAAAGTAAAAGAAGTAACCAGTATTGTATGTAACAAATGTGGAAGAGTGATTCCGGTCGTAGAAGGGGTTCCGCAGGAAGACGTCCTGACAGTGGATAAGCAATGGGGATATTTTTCGGAAAAAGATAACCGGAGAGATCATTTTGACCTTTGTGAATCCTGTTATGATGAACTGACAAGGAACTTTAAGATTAAAATGGAAGAGGAATAGAGGAAAATTATGTTAGATGTATGTTTGTTAGGAACCGGAGGGATGATGCCGCTGCCGTACAGGTGGCTTACATCCCTGATGGTGCGTTACAATGGAAGCAGTCTTCTGGTCGACTGTGGAGAGGGAACACAGATTGCGATAAAAGAAAAGGGATGGAGCTTTAAACCGATCGACGTGATCTGTTTTACGCATTATCACGGAGATCATATCAGCGGACTTCCGGGGCTCCTTCTCACTATGGGAAATGCGGACCGTACCAAGCCGCTCACATTAATCGGACCAAAAGGACTGGAACGAGTGGTGAATGCACTGCGCGTGATCGCACCGGAGCTGCCGTTCCAGATTAAATATATGGAAATCACGGAGGCAGAGCAGACATTTGAGATGAATGGCTACCGCCTGAGAGCATTTCGTGTAAATCACAATGTGACTTGTTATGGTTATACGATGGAGATCGACCGTGCAGGAAAATTCGATGTAGAAAGAGCGAAGGCATCGAATATTCCACAGGAGTACTGGGGAATATTACAAAAAGGCGAGACGGTGGAGACAAAGAGACATATATATACACCGGATATGGTACTCGGGCCGGCAAGAAAAGGAATCAAGCTTACGTATACCACAGACACGAGACCTACGGAATCTATTAAGCAGAATGCAAAGCATTCGGATCTCTTTATCTGTGAAGGAATGTATGGCGAAAAGGATAAGCAGAAGAAAGCCAAAGAATATAAGCATATGACATTCTACGAAGCGGCACAGCTTGCAAAAGAAGCAGAAGTAAAAGAAATGTGGCTGACACATTATAGCCCGTCACTGACAAAACCAGAGGAATATATGGACGATGTCAAGGCAATATTCCCGAATTCAATCGCAGCAAAAGATAAGCGCTCGGTAGAACTGGTATTTGAAGATTAGGAGGGAAAATATGAGCGAGACAAAAGATGTATTAATACTGGCGATCGAAAGCTCTTGTGATGAGACAGCAGCGGCAGTTGTAAAGAATGGAAGGGAAGTACTGTCCAATGTCATTTCTTCACAGATTGCCCTGCATACGCTGTATGGAGGTGTTGTGCCTGAGATCGCTTCCAGAAAACATATCGAAAAGATTAATCAGGTTATCGAGGAAGCACTGAAAGAAGCAGAGGTAACACTGGATGATATCGATGCAATCGGAGTGACTTACGGACCGGGGCTGGTAGGTGCACTTCTGGTGGGGGTTGCAGAAGCAAAAGCAATCGCATACGCTGCAGGTAAGCCACTGGTCGGAGTGCATCATATCGAAGGACATATTGCAGCCAATTTTATAGAACACAAAGAATTAGAACCGCCATTTTTCTCATTGGTAGTATCCGGAGGACATACACATCTGGTACGTGTAAAAGATTATGGTAAATTTGATATCATCGGAAGAACCAGAGATGATGCTGCAGGAGAAGCATTTGACAAGGTGGCCCGTGCAATCGGACTGGGTTATCCGGGAGGACCGAAGATTGATAAGGTGGCCAGGAAAGGAAATCCGGATGCTATCGCATTCCCACGTGCAAATATAGAAGATGCACCATATGACTTCAGCTTTAGCGGATTAAAATCAGCTGTTCTGAATTATATCAACGGATGCAGGATGAAGGGTGAAGAATACAACCAGGCAGATATCGCAGCTTCTTTCCAGAAAGCAGTTACCGATGTACTGGTTGCGAAAGCTATGCATGCGGTGGAAGAATATAAGGTAGATAAATTTGCCATTGCAGGCGGTGTGGCATCGAATAGTGCTCTCCGTGCAGCTATGAAAGAAGCATGTGAAGATCGGGGAGTAAAATTCTATTATCCATCTCCGATTTTCTGTACGGATAATGCAGCGATGATCGGGGTAGCGGCTTATTACGAATACATGAATGGAACCAGAAGTGGATGGGATCTAAATGCGGTTCCTAATCTGAAACTCGGTGAGCGTTAATTTCAAAAAAACAGGCGGTGAACAACAAATGAAGAAGCGATGTGTGGCGATCGTACTTTCGGCAGGACAGGGAAAAAGAATGGGGACATCTATCCAGAAGCAGTATATAGAACTATGTGGAAAACCAATTATCTGTTACTGCCTGGAAGCATTTGAAAAGTCAGAAATTATTGATGATGTGATCATGGTAGCCGGAGCCGGGCAGGAAGACTATGTGACAGAAGAAATTGTAAATAAATATCATTTTGGAAAAGTGCGTGCAGTAATCCCGGGCGGAAAAGAACGTTATGATTCTGTTTGGAATGGGTTAAAGGCTATTCGTGACGGTATGGTCGGAGAAGAGGCAAAAGAAGGTTATGTCTATATTCATGACGGTGCCAGACCGTTCGTAGACGAACAGATTATAAAGAGAGGCTATGCATGCATAAAGGCAAATCGAGCATGTGTAGCAGGTGTGCCAAGCAAGGATACAGTAAAGATCGTAGATGAAAATCAATTTGCGGTCAATACACCTGTACGTAAATATGTATGGATTGTACAGACTCCGCAGGTATTTGAGACAGAGCTTATTACGCAGGCATATAAGAATCTGATGGAACATGACAGGGAAAATGTAACGGATGATGCCATGGTGGTAGAGCAGGAAATGCAGATTCCGGTGAAACTATATGAAGGTTCTTACTGTAATATTAAGATTACGACACCGGAAGATCTGGATACGGCAAAAGGATTTATTGAGCATATAAAAAGCTGACCGGAGTCTGTGAATAAGTCTTTGCAAAGAACTGTATTTATATACAAAAAATACAGAAAAATAAGAAAAATACAAAAAAATAAAAAAGTTTAAAAAAAGTATTGACGACAGCAAAAAGCTATGATAGAATACATCTTGTCGCTGAGGTGATACGGAAGCGGCAGACAAATAAATAGTTGGAGAGGTATCGAAGTGGTCATAACGAGGCGGTCTTGAAAACCGTTTGTCCGAGAGGGCGCGTGGGTTCGAATCCCACCCTCTCCGCTTTATAAAAACTACCAAGTTTTATCCTGGTAGTTTTTTATATGTCAAAGTATGCAAGGAAGCTGCTGGTGACATTTCTGTATGGAGAAATACCCAAGCTGGCCGAAGGGGCTCCCCTGGAAAGGGAGTAGGTCGTTAATAGCGGCGCGAGGGTTCAAATCCCTCTTTCTCCGTTTGGTTGATATATAAGCAGTATGAATAAAAAAGGTTTAGAAAAACTTATTGACAAAGTTCGACTGCTATGATATATTAACTTAGTCGTCGCAAGAGACAAGGTTGAAAGACAACAATGTTAATGCTTGAGATGATAAATTATCTTTTGAATCAATAAAAGTTGATTCGAAAAAAGAATAAAATAACAGTTGACAAACACAACTGCTTGTGATATTCTTAATAAGCTGTCGCTTGAGACAAACGAATGTTTGAGAAAGAG